>DWUT01000040.1 GCA_019120615.1 Candidatus Mediterraneibacter norfolkensis | reverse complement strand
TCTCCGAAAGGGAACTGTCCTGAAAATCATCCGCATCCGCAGTCCCTTTATACCAGGGCTTTGACTCAAAGTAGTCCTGCAGGTCCGAACTGCCGAAAATCCTGCCATGTCTTGCGAAAATCTCGTTTCTGGCGAGGCGGAGCTGTTCGGAAGAAAGTCCCTCCAGGTCTTCCTCGGTCAGCAGTCTCTTGTTGCTTTCCGGAATGATATAATCTTCCGGGTTCTCCTCTGCAAGATCCATTCCGTCCTTTTTCTCCTCATCCCCGTCCTCATCCTTCTCCTTCCTGCCTTCCAACCGGTCCGCCAGAAGGTTTACTCCATTCTGGTAATACTGCCCGGCGATCTTCTGCACTTCATCTTCGAACGGCGCATAATTCCTGCCCATTCCGCTGCGGTAGCAGATCAGGCCGCCGTCCTGATAGAAATAATGAAACGACTGACCTTCGCTGTCTCTTTCGTAAATATAGATGAGTTCCTCATCATCCCCGAAGAGATACGTGAACGTGTCTCCATCGCTCTCCTGGACAAATCGGACCGCTTTTCCATCTTTGTCATAATAATCCGTCCTGCCGCCATCTGAATATACTGTACAGTCTGAGCTTCTGATAAAACTGCTGGACTGGTTCCATCTCTCGGCGGTCTCGTTTACGACCGTATCAACCTGCCTCGAATCCATCTGTACATCCGGGGTCGCTTCGGTCTGTTCCTCCGTCTGCATATCGCTCTGAGCCTCCTCAAAGGATTTCATCTGCTCTCCGGTGTCTTCCCCTGCAGACTGCTGATCCCGTTCCTGAGTCCCGAAGTGTTTATCCAGGTTCACATATATGATGCACCCGGCTATGATCCCGATGACCAGAATGAGACATGCCAGCATAGCCAGCGCAAGTCCCACTCTCTTCTTTTTCTTCTGTTTCGCCATGAACGTCACTTATCCTTGAATTTGAAAATCTTATCCCTGTTTTTCGGCGGCTTCTTTCCTACAATCTTGTCCGGCATAGGCTCATACTGCTTCTGTGTTTTCATGAGCGGCATACGCCTGTGATTCTTTCTGAGATAAAGGAGCGCCACCCCTGCAAAGATCACTACGCATCCAGCAAGGAGCTGTGATACCGGAAGTCCGATACCCGGGAGCAGAAGCTGGTCAGTCCTGAGCCCTTCGATCCAGACTCTCCCCAAGCCATATCCGAAGATATACAGAAGGAAAAGTTCCCCCTCGTATTTCTTATGCTTTCTGTACAGAACAAGAATAATCAGCAGGACGCAGCACCATACAGATTCATAGAGAAAGGTTGGGTGCACCTGGATGTAACTGACGCCGTCAATTCGCTCGATGTGCTCCCGCATCAGTTCCGTCACGTCACCGGAACGCACCGCGTCAAGCGGAAGCCTCATGGCAAAGAGGCTGTCCGTATATTCACCGAATGCCTCCCTGTTGAAGAAATTGCCCCATCTTCCCAGCATCTGTCCGTTCAGCAGCGCCATCGCGATCGTATCAAGGATCTGGAACGGGGAAAGCCGTTTGATCCTGGCAAGGACAAACACTGCGATCACCGCACCGATCACTCCTCCGTAGATAGCAAGGCCTCCCTCCCGCAGATTGAAGATATGGAGCAGATTATCCTTGTACATATCCCAGGAAAAAATGACATAATAGGCCCTTGCCCCTACGATTCCAGCTATGACTCCGATGATCCCCATGTCCAGGTAATCCTCCGGATTCTGCCGTGTCCGCTTCGCCTCCGATGCAGCGATCAGAAAACCGATCAGGATCGCACACCCGATGATGATCCCGTAATATGCGATCTCAAATCCGAATATGCTGATGTTCTTCCCCACATGGTCAAGATAGATCCCAAGATTCGGGAAACTGATGTCATAATGCATCTCTGTACCCCCTTGTCAAAACTTCCCCTCTCGACTTTATACATTAAAGCGAAACAGCATGATATCGCCATCCTGCACTACATAATCCTTTCCTTCCAGACGGATCAGTCCCTTTTCCTTCGCCGCATTGTGGGAGCCGCATGCGATGAGATCATCATAACTCACCACCTCGGCGCGGATGAACCCTCTCTCGAAATCAGAGTGGATCTTTCCTGCTGCCTGTGGCGCTTTCGTTCCCTTTTTGATCGTCCATGCGCGCACCTCCGGCTCTCCTGCCGTCAGGTAGCTGATCAGCCCGAGCAGGTGATAGCTTGCCCGGATCAGCTTCTCCAGTCCGGATTCCTTCAGTCCGAGATCTTCCAGGAACATTGCCTTCTCATCGTCGTCGAGCTGGGAGATCTCCTCCTCGATCTCGGCGCAGACAACGAACACCTCGCACTCTTCCTTTTCCGCATATTCACGGACTGTCCGGACCCCCTCATTTGAAGCCCCGTCGTCCGCAAGATCGTCCTCGGATACATTTGCGGCGAAGATCACCGGTTTTGCAGTGAGAAGATTATATTCCGCGAGCCATGCCGCCTCGTCCTCATCCTCTGCCCTGAAGGTCTTGGCAAGTTTGTTGTCCTCCAGATGCGACTTCAGCCGCTCCTGGAATGCCAGCTCTTTCGCCGCCGTCTTGTCGTTGCGGGAAAGTTTTACTGTCTTTGACATCCTTCTCTCTAACACTTCCAGATCAGAGAAAATCAGCTCCAGGTTGATCGTCTCGATATCTCTCATAGGGTCGATGCTCCCGTCCACATGGACGATATTCGTATTCTCAAAGCATCGGACGACATGAACAATGGCATCCACCTCACGGATATTCGCAAGGAACTGATTCCCCAATCCTTCTCCTTTGGAGGCGCCTTTCACAAGACCCGCGATGTCCACGAACTCGATGACCGCCGGGATGATCTTCTTTGTATGGTACATCTCCCCCAGAACATCCAGTCTCGTGTCCGGCACTGTCACGACTCCAACATTCGGGTCAATCGTACAGAACGGATAGTTCGCCGACTCAGCTCCCGCCTTTGTCAGCGAATTAAACAGTGTACTCTTTCCCACATTCGGTAAACCTACGATTCCTAATTTCATATATCTTCTATTCTCCTTTGTTCTCAGCGTCCCAGGACTCACTTCTCCTTTTCGTCCTGTCTGCACCTTTATAGATCATATTCTTATCCATCACACCTCTGTGTATCATGACTTTCCCGTCGTCAGTCCCTGGTCTCCATCAGTATGACCACTCCGAAAGCAAAAGATATCTCCACCGTATCCTCCTGGAATTCATTGCTCACACAGAGACTTCCGTATGGTTTCAGGATATGGTTCTTCAGCGGATATTTTGCTCCGGTGATATTAAAGTCATCTACCGGGATTTCCAGCGGGAACACAGAAAAGTACGGACCAAACGCCTCTTCCTTTTTCAGAGTGATCCCGTGATCCAGAAGGCGGATCTGATTATGGCTGTCAATGATCCGCGCATCTGCTCCCGCGTCAAGCGCAATCTTTAAGCACTGCACATTTGCCCACAGATGATCCACGCGCCTGCCGGTCCCTCCCAGGATCCAGATCTCATGTCTGTGAAGTCCCAGACAAAGCCGCAGCGCGATCTCTGTATCTGACGCATCCTTTACTGGATTAAATTCCCGGATCGGCACTTTTGTCTCCTCCCGGTAATACGTCACGATCTCATTCGGAGCGCTGTCAAAATCGCCTACGATATAATCCGGTTTGATGCCATGTTCATAAAGAAACACAAGTCCTCTGTCCACACCGATGATAAATTCCGTATCTTCACTTTTTAAAATGGAGAGGACGAAATCTTCTTCCAGCATTCCGCCGCTCACGATCACTGTACGCTTACTCATATCTTCTCAAAATCTCCATGAAATCCTCAGTATTTTTTCTGATATCCCCCTTAAAGACTCCCGATCCTGATACGATGACATTCGCCCCCGCTTCCAGCACTTCCGCCACATTCGAATGGTAGATGCCTCCGTCGACTTCGATGTCCGCGTCGATCCCTCGCTCCTCCAGAAGAGTTCTCAGATGACGTATCCTGCCGAAAGACTCCGGGATAAACGCCTGCCCGCCGAATCCGGGTTCTACAGACATGATGAGGAACATCTCCGCCTGATCCAGATATGGGATCAGTGTTTCCACAGCCGTCCCGGGCTTGATCGAAATCCCGGCCTTCACGCCGCATCCATGGATCAGATTCAGCGTTTTCTGCAGATCCTCGCAAGCTTCCTGATGGACCGTGATGGAATCCGCACCGCATTTTGCAAACTCTTCAACATAACGCTCCGGATCCACCACCATAAGGTGAACGTCCATGGTCTGACCTGTCACTCCTTTTATCGATGAGAGCACAGGCATGCCAAAGGAGATGCTGGGCACAAACATGCCGTCCATCACATCAAAATGAATATACTGAGCTCCCGCCTTCTCCGTGGTCCGAAGCTGTTCCCCGAGGATCTTAAAATCCGCGGATAATATGGATGGCGCCAAAATGTTTTTCATAATTCAGTACCTCTTTCTTTCCTGCAGTTCCCGGTACATCTCTGTGTAATCCTGATACCGCACTCTGTGTATCTTTCCTTCTTCCACAGCCGCCTTCACCGCACATCCGGGTTCATGGATGTGATCGCATCCGTTGAAACGGCACTGCCCCTCATAAGGATCAAATTCAGGAAAATAGTATTTCAGTTCTTCTTTCTCAAAATCATTGACATAGAGCGAACTGAATCCCGGGGTGTCCATAATGTAAGAATCCTTCCCCAGGACGAGCAGTTCGGAATGTCTGGTGGTATGTTTTCCACGGGCGATTTTCCGACTGATGCTGCCGGTCTCCATCTTTACTTCCGTCTGCAGGAGATTGATCAAGGATGATTTCCCAACTCCGGACGGTCCCGCGATCGCAGTTGTCTTTCCCTTCAGCAGTTCCTTCAGTTTTTCTATGTTCTCTTCTTCTTTTGCGCTGGTGAAGAGGACGGGATAGCCGCACTCTGAATAGATCTGTTTCAGCTCCTTGATCGCGGGACTTTCCGCAATATCCGTCTTATTGAAACAGAGCACGGTGGGGATCGATTTTCTCTCCATCATCACAAGAAAACGGTCCAGAAGATTAAAATGGGGCTCCGGCCGGGTCACAGCAAACACCACAAGAGCCTGGTCAATGTTCGCCACAGCAGGACGGATCAGATCATTCTTCCTGGTCAGGATCTTCGTGATATTCCCTTCCATATCTTTTTCATCAAGGATCTCGATCTCTACATTATCCCCCACAAGGGGTTTGATCTTCTCTTTTCTGAAAACCCCTTTTGCCTTACACTCATAAACACCGGATTCTACTACGTGAACGTAGTAGAATCCGGCAATTCCTTTTACGATTTTTCCCTGCATCATACCGCCCGTCTCTGTCACCACTGCATCGTTGTATCTGTGCCTTCACCTGAGGTCTCTGCACCGGTCCCGTCAGTCGCAGTTCCGTCCGTGGGCTGCTCCGGCTCAGGCGCCACCTGCTCCGGCCCAAGGCTTACCCAGAATTCAACCGTCGTACCTTCCTCTACCTGTGTACCGCTGCTGACTGACTGATAAAATACCTGTCCCGCTCCGGCATCATTATGTTCTTCGCCGGCAAACACCGCGGTAAGTCCTGCCTGCTGAAGCGTTTTCTCCGCCGTGTTCCGGTCCATTCCAGTAAGATCCGGAACGCTGACCACTGTCATCTCAGGCCCCTTGCTGACTGTATAACTGATCGTCGTACCTTTTGACACTTTTCTGCCCGCCTCAGTATCCTGGGAGATAACAAGTCCTGCTGCTACCGAATCGCTATATTCCTCTGAAGCACTGCCGCTCAGTCCCGCATTGGAAAGGGCCGCCTCTGCATCCGACTGGCTCATTCCCTCTATGGACGGGACCTCCGCCGGCTGAGAACCAAGGCTGATCACAAGTCTGACTGTACTCTCCTCATCCACCTCTTCTCCTACACCGGGATCACAGGAGATCACATATCCTTCCTGCACGTCGTCGCTATAATCCGAACCTTTTGCAACCTTAAGGTTTGCATCCGCCAGCATCTTCTCCGCATCCGCCTCTTCTTTTCCAACTACGTCTGGCACTGTAGTAGTCTGCGCTTCCTCGCCGCTGCTGAGCGTCACATAAACCGTCGTATGGGCATCGACTTTCTCTCCCGCAGCAGGATCACTGCTGACAACTTCCCCCTCATCATACTCGTTGGACGGTACTCTCTCATTCTCCACCTTGATTCCAAGTCCAAGATCGTTGAGTTCTTTTGTCGCCTCATCCTCTGTCATGCCTCTGAGATCCGGAATCTCTACCTGCTCCTCTTCCTTCGTTGTGGAAAGCCCCGGACCGCTGAAAAGACCAACCGCATTTCCAACAAGGAACAGGATCAGAAACGCGATGATCACCGACGCAACAATCATAAGGATCCTCATGATCTTCTTTGTATCGGGATTTACATCCTTCTTTCGCCTGCGGTCATCATACTCGTCGTTCTCGTCCTCATCATAGTCATCGTCATCGTACTCATCGTCATAGTCGTCGCCATCATAATCATCGTCATAATCGCCATTGTCATCATAATCATCGTCTGCGCTGTACTGCCCGTTCTTGATCCTGTCGATCTCCTCGGTGGACATGACAACAGTGCGGTCCGAACCGACTGCCGCTGCTCCTCCTGTCAGGACAAAATCGCCGTCCGGATCGACAAGAGAACGCTTCAGATCCAGAAGGAGTTCCTCACAGCTGCTGTAACGCTTCTCCGGATTTTTCTGGGTACATTTCAGGATGATGCACTCCAGGCTGTAAGGAATATCCGGCACTTCCTTTGACGGTGACACGATCTCCTCCTGAAGATGCTTCAGCGCAACCGTCACAGTGGAATCCCCGTCAAACGGAACATGTCCGGTGATCATCTCGTACATGGTGATACCGGCTGAATAAATATCGCTCCGTTCGTCCACATGTCCGCCCCTTGCCTGCTCCGGGGAAGTATAATGCACGGATCCCATCACACTGGCGCTGATGGTCTGCGTCGATGTGGTAGCACGGGCAATCCCAAAATCTGTTACTTTTACTTTTCCTTCTTTTGAGATAATGATGTTCTGCGGCTTGATATCACGATGGATAATATGCCTGTTGTGCGCCGCCTGGATCCCGGTCACCATCTGGATCGAAATGCTGATGGTCTCCTTTGCCGAAAGCTTCCCCTTCTTCTCAATGTAGTCCTTCAGAGTGATACCCTCGACCAGTTCCATGACCATATAGTAAAGTCCGCGGTCCTGTCCGACGTCATAAACATTTACCACATTCGGATGCATCAGTCCCGCGGCCGCCTGCGCCTCGCTCAGGAACTTCTGAATAAACACCTCGTCAGAACGATAGTCACTCTTTAAAACCTTGATCGCCACGTAACGATTCAGCTTATGGTCCTTGCCCTTGTAAACATCCGCCATCCCGCCTGAACCGATCCGGCCCAGGATCTCATATCTTTTTCCTAAAAAAACTCCTTCTTTAATCATAATACACTCACCTCATCCGCGAACGGCTCCACCAGAACTACTCCAATATTGTCTGTACCGCCGTTCTCTTTTGCCGCCTCGACCAGCGCCTGGCCGGCCTCGACGATGTCACGTCCTCCCTGCACGATATGGAAGAGTTCTTCATCCTCCACCATATTGCTCAGACCGTCTGTGCACATCAGAATGATGTCTCCCCGCTTCAGACGGTGCTCATAGAAATCCACGTCCACATCAGCCTTTGCGCCGATCGCACGTGTAATGATATTCTTATCCGGGTGATGCTTCGCCTCCTCGGGCTTGATCCCGCCGAGCCGTACCATCTCTTCCACCAGAGAATGGTCTTTCGTCAGCTGCTGTATCCCCTGATTGATCAGGTACAGACGGCTGTCACCCACATTTGCAAAATACATCATCTGATTGATGATAGTAGCAGCCACCACAGTCGTCCCCATGCCCTTGAGATGCGCGTCCCTGGAGGCTTCTTTTATGATCTCCCGGTTCGCGGTCTTGATCGCTCCGACGAGAACCCGTTCCACATCCTCGCCCTCGCTCAGTTTCAACTCTCTCTGAAGGACTTCCACAGTATATTTGGAGGCGTAGTCCCCGGCCTGGTGTCCTCCCATACCGTCGGCTACCACAAACAGATTACGGAGAATACCCAGTGATCTGTCTGTCGCATAGACATAATCCTGATTCACCTGTCGTACCATTCCTACGTCTGTAATTGAAAATGTCCTCATAATTTTCTCCTTATATACTGTCTTTTGCAGGGGGAAAGGCTTCTCCGCCTTCCGCATATCGGCGCCTCAACTGGCCGCAGGCCCCGTCAATATCAGAGCCCATTTCCCTTCTTATAGTAACATTTATTCCGCTTTTTTCAAGTTTATTTTTGAAATTCAGGGCATTTTCCCGGCTTGGACGGACAAAATCGCGCTCCCGGACCGGATTGACCGGAATCAGGTTCAGATGGCAGTTTCTGGGCTTCAAGATTGCCGTCAGTTCTCTGATATCCTCCTCCGTGTCGTTGACTCCGTGGACAAGACTGTACTCAAAAGTCACTCTGCGCCCTGTTTTTTCAAAGTACTCATCACACGCGGAAAGCACCTCCGAAAGTTCATATTTGTTTGCCACGGGCATGAGCCTCCGCCTCTTTTCCTGGGTTGATCCGTGAAGGGAAAGAGCCAGCGTGATCTGCAGTTTCTCCTGTGCCAGTTTCCGGATCCCCGGAACGATACCACAGGTGGATACCGTCACGCTCCTCTGGCTGATGTTCAGCCCTCTCTCATCTGTGAGAAGGCGGATGAACCGAAGGAAATTGTCGTAATTGTCCAGAGGTTCTCCGGTTCCCATTACCACTACATTGGACACTCTTTCTCCGGTGATCTTCTGGATCTGATAGACCTGCCCCAGCATCTCCGACGCCAGCAGGTTTCTCTGCAGCCCCCCGATGGTAGAAGCACAGAACGCGCACCCCATGCGGCATCCGGCCTGGGAGGAAATGCAGACAGAATTCCCGTGCTTATACTTCATCAGCACGCTCTCCACCACATTGCCGTCATAAAGCCGAAACAGGAATTTATTAGTCCCGTCCAGCTTTGACACCTGTCTCTCCAGCATCTGCACCGGAAAGATCTCATACTCTTCTGCCAGCTGTTCCCTGAATTTCTTCGACAGATTTGTCATCTCATCAAAATGCTCCGCCAGTTTGACATGGAGCCATTCATAAATCTGTTTTGCCCGGAAGGGCTTCTCTCCCATGTCCAGGATCTCGTTTTGCAGTTCTTCATAGTATAATGAGCGGATATCCTTTTTCATGTTTTCCTCTTCCCTCTCTAAGCCTTTCTCACCAGGCGGGCGATAAAAAAGCCGTCGCATTTATGTATCCCCGGCAGCAGCTGGATGCATCCTCCATCCTGAACATCGCCCCGCAGTTCCGGACAGAGTCTGTCTTTGATGTCATCCAGTTTAAATTCCGGATGATTTTCCAGAAACCAGTACAGATTTCCCGTATTCTCCGCCTGATCCACTGTACATGTACTGTAGATGAGCGCGCCGCCCGGCTTCACATAGCTCTGCACACAGTTCAAGATCTTTCTCTGAAGATGCACCAGGCTTTCCGTCCCTTCCGGGGACGCCTTGTATTTCAGATCCGTCTTCTTCCCCAGTACGCCCAGACCGGAGCATGGCAGGTCCGCGATCACCAGATCCGCCTTTCCCTCTGAATCCGGATCAGGCACCGAAGCGTCCTGAACCTTTGCCTCAATATTTTCCAGACCGGACCTGTCGATATTCTCCCGGATCAGATCCGCTTTGTACTCCGTCAGATCCCTGGCTTCGACATGTCCCGTACCGCCCAGCTTCTCCGCAATGTGGAGGGCTTTCCCGCCGGGTGCGGCGCAGACATCGATGACATACGCCCCTCTCTGCGGGTCCGCCACTTCCCCTGCCAGCATGGAACTGACGTCCTGGACCGCAAACAGTCCTTCTCTGAAACTCTCCAGCCCTTCCAGATGATCGTACCCTGTTATCTCAAATGCGTAGAGCAGATAAGGGTGCCGCGTTACCGTTACCCCCTCCTGCTCCAGCCGTGTTTTCAGTTCCTCCGGTGTCATCCGGTTCAGGCAGCAGCGGATAGTCAGGGGCTTTTCTTCCTGAAAATCCCGGAGCATGGCCTCGATCACATCCGGCTCATATTCCTGCTGCCACAGCTTCAGGATCCACTCCGGGCAGGAATACCGGACAGACAGCGCCTCCATCCCCTCCGTCGGATACTCTACACTGTCCAATCCTCTGGCTACGCTTCGGAGCACGCCGTTCACATAGCCTTTCAGGCCGGAAAATCCTTTCCGGACAGCCAGCTTCACTGCCTCGCTGCAGACGGCATGGTCCGGCACAGTGTCCATATATTTAAGCTGGTACACTCCGCTCCTTAAGATATTGCGGATCACCGGCTTCATCTTCCTTACCTTTACTTTGGAAAACCGGTCCAGAATATAATCGATCTCGATCATATGCTCCACCGTTCCTTCTGTCACCCTCGTGATGAAAGCACGCTCCCGCTTGTCGAGATACTGGTATTTCGTAAGAACATCTCTCAGGATCCGATGGCTGTAAGCGCCGTTCTCCGTCACCTCCATCAGGATCTCCAGAACAATCTCCCGTTCGTTTACTGTTTTAGTCATCGTCTCTTCGTCCTCCTATGATCATCAGACGCAGAAGCTGCAGTATCATGGACGCCGCGCTTGCCACATAGGTCAGGGCAGCGGCCCCCAGCACCTTCTTTACCGCTCCTATCTCATCCGGATAGAGCATTCCCGAGGTTTCCAGCACTCTCACCGCTCTCCGTGAAGCATTGAACTCCACCGGAAGAGTCACGATCTGGAAAAGCACTGCCGCAGAAAACAGCAGAATTCCCAGATTGATCAGCAGGGAAGACATCTGTCCGCCCATGAAAAGTCCGATGATGATCAGCGGCCAGGAAAGTGCCGAGCCGAAGTTTGCAACCGGGACAAGCGCGCCCCGGATAGAGAGCGGCGCATATCCCACCGAGTGCTGGACCGCGTGTCCGCACTCATGTGCAGCCACACCGACAGCCGCCACAGAGGAAGAATTGTATACCGTATCGGAAAGCCCCAGCGTCTTGTTTCTCGGATCATAGTGATCAGTCAGATTCCCCGGGATATGGATCACACGTACATCATAGATCCCGTTTTTCCTGAGGATCCGCTCCGCCGCTTCCTTCCCCGTCATCCTGGAATGGCTGCGCATCCGGGAATATGTGGAAAACACACTGTTTACACGGGCAGAAGCGATCATGCAGATCACAACGCCGATCACGACAAGCATATAGGTTGGGTCAAAATAATAATAAAACATTCTATCATCCTCCTGAGATTCCAGTTGATCCTCTGTTCGATCATGCGCCCGGAATGTTCCAGGAATCAGTTCGTATCCCCCGCGTTATTCCCGCGCGAATACCGTTCCTTCTTCCAGCGCATACCCCCTCAGGAATGCACCTGTCTCCATCCTTTTCTTTCCCGGGATCTGAAGTTCATATACCTGCAGGACTCCGTCTCCCGTCTGCACCGTAAAGTGATCCTTTGCCACTGCAAGGACCGTTCCCGGCTCTGCTTTTCCGGCTCTGCTTCCACTTCCGGATTCCCCGGCACGCTCTTCCCCGGACTCCGGGCTGAAGTCTGCCTCTGCTTTCGCCCGCCAGATCTTCATCACTTTTCCATTCCAGTGGGTATAGGCGCTGGGCCAGGAATTCAAGCCCCTCACCAGACGTTCGATACGGACGGCAGAGTCATTCCAGTCGATGTTTCCAAGTTTCTTATCCAGCATCCTTGCATATGCCGTCGGGCTCTCGCCCTGTTTTTCAAAGGAAGCCGTCCCGTCTTCCAGAGCCTTCAGAGTCTCCACACACAGCTTTGCGCCTGCATCCGCCAGTTTGTCGTGAAGGGACTCCCCGGTCTCCTCCTCAGTGATCGGCACCTCTGTCTTCATGATCATGTCTCCTGTGTCCAGACCTTCGTCCATCTGCATGGTAGTCACGCCGGTGACTTTCTCTCCCTCGATGATCGCCCACTGGATCGGGGCAGCACCGCGGTATTTTGGAAGCAGTGAGGCATGGACGTTGATACATCCATAGGGAGTCAGCTCCAGGATCGACTTCGGAAGGATCTGACCGAACGCGATGACCACCATCACATCGGCGTGATATTTCTTCAGTTCCTCCACGCACTGCGGATCACGGATCTTCTTCGGCTGATAGACCGGGATGCCGTGTTTCATCGCAGCCTCTTTCACCGGAGTGGGCTGCATCTCCTTGCCCCGTCCTTTCGGCTTATCCGGCTGGGTCACCGCAAGGCATACGTCGTGTCCTGCCTCCACCAGCGCTTCCAGTGTTCCCACGGAGAAATCAGGGGTTCCCATAAATATGATTCTCATCTCTTATTCCTCCGTTTCTTCTTCGTCTTCCTCCGACTCCTCATAGGTCACGTCATGGAGACCGTCCTCTGTCTTGTCCACGTAAAGCTGTCCTGAGAGATGGTCGATCTCATGACAGAACGCTCTTGCCAGAAGTCCTTCCCCTTCCATCTCAAAGGGCTCCATCTCCTGGTTCAGCGCTCTCACTTTCACATGATCCGGGCGGGTAACATATCCCCATTTTCCCGGAACGCTCAAGCACCCTTCCTCCCCGGTCTGCTCTCCGGACGTCTCGATGATCTCCGGGTTGATCAGTACGATAGGGCCTTCTCCCACATCGATGACCACGATCTTCTTGAGCACGCCCACCTGGGGAGCTGCAAGCCCCACGCCGTTCTTGTCGTACATAGTCTCAAGCATATCCCCGATCAGGATCTTTGTCCGAAGTGTCATCTTCGGTACATCCTTACATTTCTTTGTCAGTATCTCATCTCCGATTTCTCTCACCTGTCTGATCGCCATAATTATATCTCCTTCCTGTTACAGTCCACACTGTGATCTTTCGATGCGGATTGCGGCAGTGCGCAGCACGGAACAATCCGCAGGCATCGTAATTCGGGGCTTTTGCCCCGACATCATATTCCCATCGGGTCAAAATCAAACTGGATCCGCATTTTATCAAACCCCGAGTTGATCTCGATATACTGTTCCAGCCTGTTCTTGATCCCTGTAAGTGTATCATATTCCGGCGCTTTTATATAGAGGACGCGGCGATAGATATCCTTTACTTTATCGATCCCGGGGCTTGCGGGACCTATAACTGCCGCTCTCCCCTGCCCATCTGACATTTGCGCCTCATTGCTGTCCGCCGGCTTTACATTTCTGCTCACCCGGAGTGCATATTCTCTCAGATAATGACATCCTTTGTCAAGGAGTTCCTCATCCCCGCAGGATACGAGCACAGCCAGAAGATGCTCCACGGGAGGATATCCCATCAGCTCCCTGTAGCTGATCTCCTGTGCGTAAAACGCCTCATAATCCTGGGCAGCCGCTGTGACCACGGCATAATGTTCCGGGCTGTAGGTCTGGATCACCGCCTCGCCGGGTCGGTCTCCTCTCCCTGCTCTGCCCACCGCCTGGGTCAGAAGCTGAAAGGTCCTCTCCCCGGAGCGGTAGTCGTCCGTGTACAGCGACATATCCGCCGCCAGAACTCCCACCAGCGTCACATTGGGGAAATCATGCCCCTTCACGATCATCTGTGTTCCCACAAGGATATCCGCCTCTTCATTTGCAAACGCAGAGAGTATCTTCTCATAGGAATCTTTCTGCCGGGTGGTGTCCATATCCATCCGGAGCACTCTCGCCCCCGGGAACCGCTCCTTCACGATATCCTCGATCTGCTGGGTTCCGGCGCGAAATTCTCCGATATGACGGGAGCCACATTCCGGGCACGCCGTCACTTTTGCGCAGGTGTATCCGCAGTAATGGCACCGCATGGTCCCGTCCCGGTGTACCGAGAGAGACACGCTGCAGTGGGGGCACTTTATCACATGCCCGCATTCCCTGCATGATATGAATCCGGAATACCCCCTCCGGTTTAAAAAGAGCATGATCTGCTCCTTTTTCTTCAGCCTGTCTTCCATCAGTTCCTGCAGTTTCCGGCTCAGAATCGAACGGTTTCCCTCCCGGAGTTCCTGACGCAGATCCACGGTATACACCTCGGCAAGCTGCTGCATACGCGACCGGTTCTTCAGCTCCAGCAGGACATATTCCCCTTTCCGGGCCCGGTACATGGCTTCCAGAGACGGAGTCGCGCTTCCCAGAACGACCCCGGCCCCCTCCATCAAAGCACGGCGGACCGCTGTCTCTCTGGCATGGTACCGGGGAGTCTGTTCGCTCTTGTAGGTTGGTTCATGCTCCTCGTCAATGACGATCAGCCCCAGATCCGGAAAGGGCGTGAACAGCGCGGAGCGGGGACCGATCATCACGTCCACCTCTCCTGCCTTCGCCCGCATCATCTGATCGTAACGTTCTCCCGGCGAGAGCCTGGAATTCATAATGGAGACCCGGTCTCCGAAATTCCGGTAGAACCGCATCACTGTCTGATAGGTCAGAGCGATCTCCGGGATCAGGACAATAGCCTGCTTTCCCCTCTCCACAACGGTCCGGATCATTTCCATGTAGACTTCCGTCTTTCCGCTGCCTGTCACGCCGTACAGAAGATAAGTATTCCTCAGCCCCTTTTCATAGTCTTGCCGGAAACGGCGGACAGCAGACATCTGTTCCTCTGTGAAAATAATCTTTTTTCCCGTCTGCTCTGTCTTCTTCACCGGGTTCCGGTATACCTGCTCCTCCTCGATCTCAAGCACGCCCTGTTCTTCCAGAGCGCGTATCACGGGAAGAGTAA
>DWUT01000039.1 GCA_019120615.1 Candidatus Mediterraneibacter norfolkensis | reverse complement strand
ATATCCAGATAATCATTGATCTCCAGCTTATAAGTCATGCATTTCTTCACCGCCTCCATCAGTTCAGAGACATCCATCTCGTCAATATTTCTGAGAAGCTGAACCGCCTCTTCCTTGATCTCATTAAAATAATCCGAGGTGGCGAGCAAAATGGCTTTTCCCATATTTCCCTGAGCAAACGCAACACAAACATCCGCCTTGTAGTCCGGGACCTCCATCTGCTCCATAAGATACTTTTTCACAAGCTGATCCTTGATATTTCTCAGCTTCATCATAACGCATCTTGAGCGTATCGTTGGAAGCAGTGTCTCCGCGTTCTCTGTGAGCAGCATGATCACAGCGTACTCCGGAGGCTCCTCGATCGTTTTAAGGAGGGCGTTCTGTGCCTGAACACTCATCATATCCGCATCCGGGATAATATATATCTTATATTTGCTGCTGTAAGGTTTTATAACAATATCATTATTTACCTGCTCTCTGATATCATCTACGCTGATCGTATTCGGTTTCTCATGGGTTACCCTGATAATATCCGGATGGTTCCCACTTACAGCCTGCTTACATGACTGACATTTCCCGCATGCATCGCCGTCTTCCTGCCTGTTCTGACACTGCAGGCTCATGGAAAAAAGGCTGGCCAGCATTTTCTTTCCAGATCCTCTTTCCCCGTTCAGGATATATGCATGAGAAACAGCATCCGCACTCACAGCGCTCTCGATATATTTGATTATATTTTTATGCCCTACTACATCTTTAAACCTATTCATACTTTTCACCTGCCGTGCATATTATTGATAATGCTGTTTATTTAGTATAACACAATCCGAACCTGAGTCATACCCCTAAATCTTCAATATACGCTCCAATCTCTTCCATACACTCCTCTAGATTTATGTTCTCGAAACGTTTGGTAATTCCAGCTTTTCTCAGGCTTTCCTCTGAAAAGTCTTCCTCGTCCGCAAGAAACCGTCTGCACATCTCCGCATATTTCGGCTGATTCTGCTCTTTTTCTCTCTTCAGTGCCCTGGCGAGACGAAGCCCATCTTCTGTTTCAATATAAATCGGAACAATACTATTTTCCCCATAATATTCTTTCAGCGCCTGGCAGGATACCAGTGTCCCGATCACAAGATAATCATAGCAGGAAAGGTCTATCTGTCCGTCATCCGCAGTAAAGTATGTCCACACACCGCACTTTGTGTCGTAGGAGCGTGCTTCTATGATTCTGCCCTCTCGCTCCATTTCATCATAAGTTTCTCTGTCAACGAAAAAATATTCCACACCATTTTTTTCATTCCCTCGAATAGGTCTCGTCGTATATGGAACAACCGTGTGAATCTGAGGATATTTTTCCTTCAGTTTTTTGTATATGGTATCTTTTCCCGAAGAGCTCTTCCCCATCAGGCAAAATATTTTCCTCATTTTTCATCACCTCTGTCTTTCCTTGTATCCTGGTCCCCCCTATGGTAAACCCCTTCTTTGCATATACCTTAATCTGTGCCACTGTGTCGCGTCCGATCTTCTCGCCCGGAACGATAAGCGGTATCCCCGGAGGATAAAGATAGACAAATTCCATCGCAATCCGCCCCGCCGCATCCTCCCAGGGAACCATCTCCGTTTCCATTCCGGAAGAACGGAGCAGTTCAGCTTCCCAGCTCGTACATATTATTTCCTGCTTCTTAGCCATGGAGTCAGCGGATCCAATTTCTCCGTCAGTCTTCTCCAGTTCTCCGTCGAGCTCCATCACAGCATTCACAAAGCGTCTCAGGCCGGCTTCTGTATCTCCCGGGCCGGTCATTGCTACAATGTAAGACCCGGCTGCCATTTCAGGCTGTATATGATATTCCCTGATCAGTACCTGATAAAGTTCTCTTCCTCCGAATGCCGGAAATCCTTTTATTACCTCATTCTTTTCCATACAGCTTCTGATAAGGTCTTTCCCGGAAATCACGATCTTAGACCTGTCATATTGTCCCTGTTCCGGATCTCCGCTTTCTATGAGCCTAAGTTTCTTCAAGCCAGCCAGTTCAGCCCTTGTCTTTTTCAGAAGGCCGGCATAATTCTTAAACAGTTCCTCGCCTCTCTCCATTACCATTCGAATGCATTCATCCATAGATGTCATCAGGATATAGGAAGGGCTGCTGGTCTGTATCATATGAAGATATCGCCGGATATTCTCTCTGTCCGCTTTCTGTCCGTTTATATGAAGTAATGCCGTCTGTGTCAGGGAAGGCATTGTTTTATGAAGACTGTGAATTACAATATCCGCACCTTTCATATTGGAATTCTCCGGAAAATAAGGATGAAAACCAAAATGTGCTCCATGTGCTTCATCTACGATCAGAGGAATATTCTTTCTGTGTACGATCTGTGCAATCCTCTCGACATCGGAGACAACTCCATCATAAGTAGGGGATGTAATTACTACGGCCTGGATTTCCGGATTTTCTTCCAGTATGCTTTCCACATCTTCCGGAAGGATTTCTCCATTCAGTTCCGTTTCCGGATCAAACTTAGGATAAACATAAAGCGGATGAAGTTCCCCCATATATACAGCATTATAAACTGATTTGTGACAGTTTCTTGCCATCAGTATCCTTCCGTGTCTTGGCACAGATCCTAGTACGGCACTCAGAAGTCCTGCAGTGCTTCCATTTATCAGAAAATGTGTTTCTTCTGCATGATAAATAGAAGCAGCACGGCTCTGCGCCTCCAGCAGAATCCCCGATGCATGGTGGAGGTCATCAAACCCTTCTATCTCCGTAATATCAAAAGCGTAGGGAAGAATTCCTCCCGTTATATCCCTGTTCCTTTTATGTCCGGGCATGTGCAGGGGATAAAAATCTGATTTTGAATATTTCATAAGCTTATCATATAAATATTCCATAAAACTCTCCACAGCTTCCAATCTTAACACATATTTTATATTTCCATCACACTTTACTTACAATTACACGCTATATTAAATATATCAAAGCTGAAGGGCTTTTCAATATATATTTTCCTCTTTTCTCAGCCGGTGACAAAGCGTCCCGGCTTTTTCTTTGCTCTTTTTTATATAAGAAAAAAGCCGGAGAACTTCTCCGGCTCTGTAGATGAGCGTGCGGGGATTCGAACCCCGGACAACTTGATTAAAAG
>DWUT01000038.1 GCA_019120615.1 Candidatus Mediterraneibacter norfolkensis | reverse complement strand
TAGCTTTTGTACAGAATCCATAATTGACATAATAGCTGTTATCATAGCCTGATTTTTGGGTATTGATAACAATGAGAAGGTCTCCGGCTTGAAAATAATGATTTATTCTGAAACATGTAAAACCATATTTATCAACACAGGTTTCTAATATACTTTTGAAATCCGTATAGTTCATTCCTGCACCTTTTGAAGAATAATATAATATCCTGTCCCCGGAGATGGGGAGTTTTAAAGCTCTTTATATACCATCTTCCCGTTTTTCTGTTCCGATCTCATCAGCGACGCTTTCCTTACGGTCATATCCGTTTTCGGGAGATGAACCTGATAGGGCTTTTTCGCAGATACCTTTCGGATCAGGGTGATGTGGGGGACGAACTTTTCTTTGTCGAATGGGATCCCCTCCGCCGCAAGCGCGGCTCTCAGGTCTTTTACATAAGTTTTCAGCTTCTGATTTCCCTTTACGCCTGCCCACAGGATGTTCCCGAAGTTCCCCTTCTCAGAAAGAGCAAGTCTGAACTCGGGGAGGGGGACTTTTCGGATCACCTCTTTGACCTTTGCCGGATCATCATACTCACCAAGAAAAGCAAGGGTCATATGCAGGTTCTGCGCCGGCACATAATTCCCCTCAACCCCCTGTTTTTTCAGATCATGCATGCAGGTGACCAGCGCCTTCTTCATCTCATCGGAAAGACGGATAGCAATAAACAGTCTCATGATCATCCTCCTTTTTCAGGCATAATACATTTTACAGATACGTGTGATGAGACGGAAAGAAAAAATCAGCACAGATCTCTTTCCCGGAGAAGATCGATCACCATGTCACAGATTTCAAAATGCCTTTTGTAATTCTCTTTTCTTAATTCATCGTTCAACTCCAAAGGCTCTTTTTTATCGAGTATCTGCAGTTCAAAATTATTGTCACGGTACGGCCCTGTTTTTCTGATCTCGGCGATCAGCCTGTCTCCGCAGTAGATACATGCCGGCCATACCGGTCCGAAACCGTAACAACTGGAAGCCTCGAAGACAGATCCGCATACCGGGCAGATTACAATGAGTGTTTCTGCATGTGTTCCCTTATTATTGAGAATGATTTCTTTATTGCAATTTTTACATCTGATCATAGGATCCTTCTCCAATTTACAATCCTTCCTTGTTTGCCGGTATCGTTTTGCGGGTGAGAGGAAAGCTTCAGGGAACGGCCGATACAGAAAAGGGCAGCGGCAATCAGAAAGAGGAATTCTTCTGACCGCGCTGCCGCTTTTCTGACAGACTTATTCTTCCGGCTCGGGTTTATAGTATTTGTCAAGGATCTTCGTATCAACACGGTCGAGTTCTTCTCTCGGAAGTTTTCCGAGGAGTTTCCAGCCCAGATCCAATGTTTCCTCCATGCTTCTGTTTTCCTCTACGCCCTGACCGATATAATGTTCTTCGAATTCTTTTCCGAACTCCAGGTATTTCTTATCAATCGGAGAAAGTTCATCTTCGCCGATGACGGAGGCCAGGTTTCTCGCATCGCCCACCTTCGCGTAAGCGGAGAACAGCTGGTTTGCAAGATCCTGATGATCCTCCCGGGTGTAGCCTTCTCCGATACCGTCCTTCATCAGACGGGAAAGGGAGGGAAGGATATTGATGGGCGGATAGATGGACTGTCCGTGGAGCGGACGGTCAAGCACGATCTGCCCCTCTGTGATATATCCGGTCAGGTCCGGGATCGGGTGGGTAATATCGTCGTTTGGCATGGTCAGGATTGGGAGCTGTGTCACCGAACCTTCCACACCCTGTACGATGCCGGCGCGTTCGTAGATTGTCGCCAGTTCGCTGTATAAGTATCCGGGATATCCTTTACGGCTGGGGATCTCGCCTTTGGAGGAAGATACCTCACGCATGGCTTCTGCAAAGGAAGTCATATCCGTCAGGATAACCAGGATATGCATGTGCTGTTCAAACGCCAGGTATTCCGCAACAGTGAGAGCCACCTTGGGAGTGATCAGACGCTCTACAACCGGGTCGTTCGCAAGATTCAGGAACATTGCCACATGGTCCGCAACGCCGCTTTCCTCAAAGGTATTCCGGAAGAAATCCGCCACATCATGTTTGACGCCCATGGCAGCGAACACGATGGCAAACTGTTCATCGGATCCCTCACCAAGTGAAGCCTGCTTTACGATCTGGGCTGCCAGCTGATCGTGGGGAAGTCCGTTTCCGGAGAAGATGGGGAGCTTCTGTCCGCGGATCAGAGTGGTCAGTCCGTCTATGGCAGAGATACCCGTGTGAATATAGTTTCTGGGATACTCACGCCGCACAGGATTCAGCGGAAGTCCGTTGACGTCCCTTTTCAGTGTGGAAACGATGGGACCGAGGTCATCTATGGGCTGCCCGATCCCGTTGAAGGTACGTCCAAGCATATCCGGGGAGAGCGCGATCTCCATGGGATGTCCCGTGAGTTTCGTGTGTGTATTTTTCAGAGACATATTCTCAGAGCCTTCAAATACCTGGATCACGGCCTTATCTTCATAGATTTCAATGATACGGCCGATCTTCCGCTCTTTTCCGTCTACGACAAACTCTACGATTTCGTCGTAGAAAGCGTCCTGTATACCCTCAAGTGCGATCAGAGGGCCGTTGATGCTGCTTAAGCCTAAATATTCGATTGACATGAAAACGTTCCCTCCTTATGCGTTTTTCTCAAGTACGCGCTGATAAAATGCATCTATGTCACGGCGGTACTGAGCGAACATCTCAAGCCGGTCATTGGGTACGTCGTACTTGATGGCAATGACGCGGTCGAAAATATTTTCCGATTTCAGTACGGACATGGGATGTCCCATTGTGACGAGAGTGCGCGCCTGTTTGTAGAGATACAGGATGGTGTCCATCATCAGGAACTGTTTCTCCATGGTGACACAGGTGTCATCTTTGTGAAATGCATTCTGCTGCAGGAATCCCAGACGGATCACACGGGCAATCTCCAGAATAAGCTTCTGATCATCCGGAAGGACATCGCTTCCGATCAGCTTGACGATCTCAAGCAGGCTGCTTTCCTGATTCAAAAGGGCCATCAGGCGGTTGCGGTAATCCACAAATTTTGGAGACACGTTATCCTGATACCAGTGGCTCAGATCATTCAGATACTCGCTGTAACTGGTCAGCCAGTGGATTGCAGGGAAATGTCTGGAATACGCAAGACTTTTGTCAAGTCCCCAGAAGCAGCGCACAAAACGTTTGGTGTTCTGCGTTACAGGTTCGGAAAAATCGCCTCCCTGAGGAGAGACCGCTCCGATTATAGTGACGGAACCGTCCGTTCCGTTTAAGTTATGCATCATTCCTGCCCTCTCATAGAATGCTGAGAGGCGGGAAGCCAGATAAGCAGGGAAACCTTCCTCAGCAGGCATTTCCTCCAGACGGCCGGACAGTTCTCTCAATGCCTCTGCCCAGCGGGAAGTGGAGTCTGCCATGATGGCCACGTCATACCCCATATCGCGGTAGTATTCCGCAAGGGTCAGTCCGGTATATATGCTCGCTTCACGGGCGGCGACAGGCATGTTTGAAGTGTTGGCGATCAGGGTGGTCCGATCCATCAGCGGATTGCCTGTCCGGGGATCTGTCAGTTCTCCGAACTCTTCAAGTACCTGGGTCATTTCATTTCCACGCTCACCGCAGCCGATGTAGATGATAATATCGGCATCTGCCCATTTGGCAATCTGATGCTGTGTCATGGTCTTACCGGTCCCGAAGCCTCCCGGGATGGCGGCAGTGCCGCCTTTTGCGATAGGAAACATGGTATCGATGATACGCTGACCTGTGATCAGCGGGACAGACGCGGGAAAACGATGGTGTGTCGGACGCGGCGTGCGGATCGGCCAGTGCTGTGTCATAGTCAGCTGTTTTGAGGAGCCGTCGGACAGTTCCAGTGTGACCAGAGTCTCGTCGATTGTGTACTCTCCGTCGGACACGACATCCGTGACTGTACCTTCGGTATCGGGAGGAACCATGCATTTGTGTACGATGGCATGAGTTTCCGGCACCTCTGCGATAATGTCTCCCCCGTGCAGGTACTGTCCTTTTTTCACCGTGATATGGGTCGGCCATTTTTTCTGCCTGTCAAGGGAATCAACGCTGACACCGCGGGTGATGAAGGCGCCGCCGGAAGATTCGGCGATGCGTTCCAGCGGACGTTCGATCCCGTCAAAAATATTATTCAGGATACCGGGAGCCAGAGTGACAGAGACAGCATTTCCGCTTGCAATAACTTCCTCTCCGGGACGCAGTCCTGTGGTTTCTTCGTATACCTGTACGGTAGTCAGATCCTTATCCAGGGCAATGACCTCACCGACCAGTTTCTGTTTGCCTACATACACCATTTCTGACATGCGGAAACCGGTGTTCCCTTTCAGGTAAATGACGGGCCCGTTGATTCCATAGATAGTTCCGGTCTTAAGCAATGCCGTCACCTCCTAAAAACATAAATTTATCATATTCGTTCTGAAGCTGTGTCTTGAACGAATTGTCGATCAGAATATTGCGTGCGCGGATCACAGCCCGTGTGCCGCCGATGAAGTCCTCGGCGCTGATCGTAAGATGAACGCCTGTAGCGTCCTCAAGGTCGGGACGTTTGGACTCGTCGGACGGATTGAGGTAGATGACGACAGGATCCGTTCCGGCGTAATGTCCCGCCTGTTTAATGCATTTGATGAGAAAGTCGGTGTAGTCTTCCGTTTTCATATAATCGTCTACAAGGCTGCGTGCCTCGTCGAATATCTTATCTTTTAATTCCTGCTGAATCTTGCCCTGACGCCGTTTGATCTCAAGCTGAGATTTTGCGGCAGCCTGATTGAGCATGAGTTTTGCGTTAGTGGTCTCCGCCTTGATGCGCGTTTCCGCCTGCCGGAGCGCCTCCGCTTTATGGTCTTCAAAGACCTTCTCAAGCGCTTCGCGGTGGGAATCAATGATGGCGTTTCCCTCCGCTCTTGCCTGCTCCATGGATGTGGTCTGCAGGTGTGCGATCTTTTCTTCCAGAGTCAAGAGGAATTCCTCCCTTCTTACAATTTTTGGTAACAGTTCAGCCATGGTAAGCACATAGTGCGGTTTTTCGGATGGCGCGGAGTGAACTGCTATAATTTCAGTCCGATTGCCTCGGTAATGTAGGATGTGATAAAGTCTTTCTTACGGCCGGTTCCGTGCCGGTCAGGTATTTCCACAAGGAGCGGAAGCTTCCGCTCCAGACGGAATGTATCAATGATATCCGGGAATTCCCGTCCGAATTTTTCGGTGAGCAGGACGATCCCTACGTTTTTATCAGACAGTACGTCTTCCAGCGCCTGGCGCAGCTCCTCACGTTCATGGACGACCACGCCGTCCACACCGGCAAGGCGCATGCCTGTATAGGTGTCTACGTTATCGCTGATGAGATACATTTTCATATTGAGCTGCCTCCTTTTCTGTACGGCGGTATGTCTGGGTGCATCCGTTCGCAGTGCCAGCTTCTGCAGAGTTGATTGAAGATACTCCTCATTTTATTCGGAGTATCTGCTTTCGTTCTAGACTCGAAAATACCTCGCCAAGAACGAAATGCATCGCTGACGGGCATGAGCCCTATGAAAAATCCTGAAAGTGCCAGCCCTTGCAGACAAGTCTGCAGATGCTGTCA
>DWUT01000037.1 GCA_019120615.1 Candidatus Mediterraneibacter norfolkensis | reverse complement strand
CAGAGCGATTTTATTTACTGTCATTTCAGGATCATTCAGATGCCGGCTGATATATTGCTTTACATTTTCTACTGCTTTTTCCGTAGAATTAACTGTATTTTCTTCCTCATTTTCTTTTTTCCGTTCTTCGAGCCAGAGTTCACCGTATTGCTGTTTTGCCTTTGCTCTGCGCTTCTCCTCAATCTGCTGAACTACAGCGAAAACATTTTCCGCAATGTCTTCATAGGATGCCGGGACAAGGATATAGTTTCGACATTGAAGCCGTATTGCCTCCTGAGCAAATTCAAAATCTGCATGACAGGTAAGAAAGATCACTTCAATTTCATAACTGTTTTTCCGGATCCATCTGACCAGTTCGATTCCGTTTTCCCCGGGCATTTCAATATCACACAGCAGGATATCAAAGTGTATGGATTCAAGAAGCTGTCTGGCAGATTCTGCTTCATAAGCGGCACAAACCTCATCAATCCCGTAGTTTCCCCAGTCTATACCAGTCATGACGCCTTTCGCAGCGATCACCTCGTCATTTACGATCAATAGTTTCATCTTCCTTCCTCCTCTTTTCCCCATATTTTACCGGTATCTTCACAGTTACAAGAGTCCCTTTCCCGATCTCTGACCGAATCATGAGACTCCCTTTTTCGCCATAATAACATTTGATCCTGCGATAAGAATTCTGGAGACCAACATGTTTTCTTCCGTCCTCGTATTCAAAAACTCCCTGACTGATTCTTTCCGCCTGAGACCGGGGCATCCCGGCTCCGTCATCCCGGATCTGAAAAAAGACATACTCCCCCTCGATATATGCCTTCAGAAGGATATGATTTTTCCTTGTCAGGACCAGTCCGTGCTTGATTACATTTTCCACAAAATTGTGGATCAAAAGTCTGGGGATCATAACATCCGATACTTTATCTTCAATCTGGAAATCCGCTTCGAGAACACCTTCATATCTGATCTCCGACACTTCCAGATATTTTCGGATCAGCCGGTATTCGTCCCAAAATCTGGAATAACCGGCATCATCTTCTCCCACATAGCGAAAATAGTCGCTCAGATACAGAAGCATGGTCTGCATGCTTTTATATTCTTTCATCTGGATAAGGTTATACATCAGATTCAGAGAATTAAAAAGAAAGTGCGGCTTGATCTGTAGCTGCAGATTTTTGAATTCCACTTTCTGGCGCTCCAACTGCTGTTCGTAATTGTCAATCTTTAACTCTACAATCTCTTCAGCCATCGTGTTAAATGACTGATAAACATTTTCAAAATCAGACGTCGGAGCATGTCCTTTTATCCTGATCTCCGGATCTGTTTTAATCTGATTTAAAGCAGTATTGACCTTAGATATGGGGCGCAGAACAAGATGCCGCAAAAGGATGACCAAGATCGGAATGATAAGGACCGTGGCCACAGTGAGGATACTGCGTATCCTCTCCAGAAAAGGAAGATTACGTATCACTTCGCTCCGAAGTACCCGGAGAGAAAAATAAAGATTCTGTGAAGTGCATTTCCGTGTAACTGAAATATACTCTCCACTGTCAGAAATTTCCTTTTCCATACTGATCACTGCCTGGGCAGATTTGTTTTCTATATTATCCTCAATATTGTTTTCAATCGTATCAAGTTGAATTCCGGCGCCGATATAAACACCGCCGCGTTGATTTACGTGGAAGAGCCATTTTGTATTTCCGACAGAAAGGACTTTCCACCGCGATCCGATTATAAGGTCTTCTGACGAAAAAAGCGCACTCTGCATATCTTCTTTATTCAGAGTATCAGACAGTTCCACCAGCATCCCGTGTTCCGCCGCTGAAGAATAAAAGAAAAAGGCGTCTCCATCGCCATACAGTGTCATATGCTTATTGAGAGTATTTCGCAATCCCATAGCAGATATGTAATAATAGTCCCATTCTTCGGCTTTACTGATATCGGAAAAGTCTGTATCAGCCTCTTCTATTTCGGCAATAAAATTGTTAATGGATCTTACCCTGTCCTCAAGTTCATTTACATACAGGTTTGCCAGATTTTCCATATTGGTCCTGGTCTGATCTATGATAACATTTTGATATGCTCCGGTTGAATAAAACGTATAAATATTCAGTGGCAGAATTAGTACGATGATAATGAAAACAATCTGGAAAGATAAAGTATGAACGATCTTCTGCAATCTTTTAACTGACTTTTTTGTAATTTCAGCAAGACTTTTCATAAACAGATTCCTTCTTAAACATTGTATATTATTCTTATAATTTTATTACAGCCCTCTTTTTTATACCACATGTTAAAAAGGTGTAAATCCGACATTTTCTGTCATGATATTTTCTATTTTCTTTTTTGGATGTTATATGTTATAACAGATAACGAGGTGATTTTATGCAGTTTTATCTTACTATAGAAATGATACAAACACAGATCGACCGTTTCCGCAAAGATTCCCTCTCTGATCCTGATTTCGGATCTCTTCTGAAAAAGATCTGTCAGCAGAGGTTATATTCTGCCCGTAAGCCGGAACTTCCGGATCTGACCCGCCTCCGGCGTGAAGAAGACAGCTTCTTTTTCTGCGGGATAAAAAAACTGTATTTTGAATTTTCTAAAGAGATGCTTTTTTTTAAAGAAGTATATGATTTTGTACGTCCCGGATCGAGTCTTTTTGTAGCAAAAGAATTTTATGGTACAAAAACATTTCTGCATTCTCATGACTGTTATGAAATAGATTTTATATTGAGAGGAAAATGTGAATTCACTTTCAGAGATGAAAAAATCTGTCTAAATGAGGGTGACTGCTGTTTTGTGTCGCCTCATGCCAGACATTCGTTGCGCCTGAGCACACCGGATTCCTGCGTACTTCCGGTCATGGTAAAGCCAGAGACCTTTAAGGCTATATTTTCTTCACTTCTTGAAAGTGAAAACGTCCTGTCAAAATTCTTCAAAAGTACGCTTTTTAACCGTACAGAGGAGAACTATCTGCTTTTTCATACTAATAATTCGTTTGAAATACGTCAGGCGATGAAAGAATTGTTCCTATCCGAATTTCAGATCGATCAGTATTATAATCCGCATAGTATATACTGGCTGAATCTCTTCTTTATCAGTATTCTTAGAAATTACAGAGATTTCAATACTTTTCTTGACTGTGCATCTGAATCCGGATATTCAGAAATACTGAATTATATTCAAAGAAACTATCGTACTGTTACGATCAACGAGCTGGCAAAAAAGTTTAATTACTCTCCTTCATATCTTTCCAAGATGATCCGGCAGCTTACAGGAGAGTCCTTCACTTCTCTGATCCGGACTATGAAAATGACAAAAGCGGGAGATATGCTGCTGAACACCAGCCTTTCTGTTGAAGCAATTTCAGGAAAGACCGGTTATAACAGTGCAGATCACTTTACGCGTGTCTTTAAAAAATACTATGGCATGCCGCCTCAGAAATACCGGAAGGAAAAACTAAAATAGAAATGTCTATACAAACTGATTCCTCCCGGCATCATATTCATAATCGATCATGCCGAGCTTCTCTGTCAGTTCCTTTTCATCGATCTGCATGTCGTCGCACATAGCGTCCAGGGATGGATAGAAATCTCTGAGCTTTGTGTTGACGACACCTAATAATATCACCGGATCTCCCGGGAGTCCTGCGAGCATCGTATCATTCCTTTCTCTGTTATGATCATTTCAACGGGAATATCATGGGGTTCCGGCGGGATCTGCTCCTCGATCTGGACAGAATATGCCAGTGCCAGCTTTCTGCAGTCCGGATATTTTGAGAGGTAAGCGTCATAAAATCCCGCTCCATACCCCAGCCTTGCTCCGCTCAGGTCAAAGGCCGCCCCCGGCATGACCACGAGATCATTTTTGGCGGGGACTGCTTTCCGGTCTGCAGCCCCGGAAGGCTCCGGGATCCCCATATATCCCGGACTTAAGTCATTCAGACTGTGTATGTAATAAAACTCCATCCTGTGTTTCCCTTCCACGCGCGGGACCGCGGCTTTTTTTCCACGTTTGAGAGCTTCCCGGAGGATCCGGAAAGTGTCCGCTTCGTCGCGGAAGGAGACGTAACAGAAGACAGTCTCCGACACTTCCCACTCAGGGCAGGAAAAGAGCAGCCCTGCCATCTCCCTGTCAGCCTGCTGGCGTTCTTCAGGAGATAAGGCCGCTCTATGAGCAAGTCGCTGTTGTCTAATTGCCTTTCTTTTTTCCGTATTTCTCACCCAGATTCACAACCGTTCCGTCTTTTTCTTCAATATCGATATTGTTGAGCTGTCCCCTTAAGTTGCGTCGTACCAGCTCAAGGTATTCCTGGCGGAGTATCTTCTGCTCCTTACGCTCTGCATCGGTCAGCCCCTCCGCCTTGGATTTTCTGTATAATTCATTGATGCGGTCTATCTTTTCTTTCTCCATGATAACAACTCCTGTTTTTCTCTTTTAAAGCTACACCGCATTATACACTATTCTTCCCGATTCGTCCAGAGCGGCAGTTTCGCTATTTACGCCTGCCCGGAGGCTGTACACCTAGCTCGAATAGTTCTCCAGAAATCCATACAGCTCTTCCGCCGTCTCCACATATTTTCCCGACGCCAGTTCCTGCTGGACTTCTTCCGGGAGATCCAGAACAGGGATTTCTGTAAATTCATAGATAGTTGTCTGATCGCTGAGATAGACGACCACATATCCCTGAAGTTCACTCAGATAGTATCCTTCCTCCTGAACAGCCTCGCCCTCTGCAGAGATGCTCTCCGTCGTCGGAGCCGTCTCCTCCGCTCTCGCCGCCTGCCTGTCCATCACATGGCGGTAGCTTAACTGATAGCCCGCTGTGAGCAGGAGGACAGCAAAAAGAAGGATACAGAAAAAGCCAATCACATATTTTGTCTTCATAAGGACTCCACTCCTTTTTACAAACAGTATTGGCTTTTCCTGATTTTTTATTCATTTATTATTTTTCTACATCTCTCTGGAAAGATCTTCCGGAAGCAAATGGAATTTTCGGCAGTATCTGAGAAGCCTTACCCCCATCGGAAGATCTCTGATATCCTGCTCAGACAGGGTCCCGATCCGCAGTACAACAAACACGTAAACCGCGACCGCGACAAAGATCGAAACCGTCGTTGCGATAAACCTTCCGCCGATCAGAAGATCCAGCACCAGATGCACCGCATAAGTCACAACACCCATGACAGCCGCGGCGATAAACGGTTTTACAAACGTTCGGATCAGATCGATCCTGTATCCAGAGACTTTTCTGATCTTAAGCTGGTTCAGGATACACATGCACAGAGCGAAAACGATGTTCCCTCCAACCAGTGCATAGACGTTCATCCTGAATACCGCCATCATGATGCAGAAAGCGACCAGATGCACTCCCAGAGCAACGGCGGCATTTTTCGCCGGTGCCGTCATATGGTTCAGCCCGTGGAGAACAGAGTTAGAGACAGATGACAGTCCGTAGAGCACCACTACGATCGAGCCGGACATGAGCAGATAAGCCGGCGTGGCGCTTGCGTCATTATAAAGGAGCACCATAAGCGGTGACGCAAGGACAAAATATCCCACACAGCTCGGAATCGCGATCACCATAGTAAGGCGAAACGTCTGGTTGATCTTGCTATGTACCTGTTTCCTCGTACCGTTTGCCACAACAGCCGTCAGGCTCGGAACAACGGAGGCGCCGAGGGCGTTGGCGATGGCCATGGGGACATTGATCAGGGTATCATATTTTCCGGTGTAGATCCCCTGAAGCGCCATATATTCCGCTTCCTCGAAGCCCTGAGAACTCATGATATGGTTGAAGATCGTAAGGTCTATGATCTGGTTGATATTATAGACAGCCGTGCTGAAAATAACAGGAACCGCGGTAAAGATCAGGGCTTTGAGTATCAGGGCGTAGCTTTCCTGATATCGTGACCGGTCTCTTTTGAGCTGTTTCTTGATCGGCCCTTTGAAAAGCCACAGTACAAACAGAAGAAATAACAGCCCTGCCAGAGCACCGAGAACAGTACCCAGTGTACTTCCCGCAGCTCCGTATGCGGGTCCCAGCAGTTCTTCACCTGTTTCCTGTCCGGTCCGGGTTCCGATGCCAATCAGCACGCTTGCGCCGACAATGCTCACCACCGCGTTGACGATCTGCTCCAGAATCTGGGAGATCGCCGTAGGGACCATTGTCCCCAGTCCCTGAAAATATCCGCGGATCACCGCCATCACCGCAACGATCAGAAGTCCCGGCGCCAGAACTCTGAGGGCGTATACACTTAAAGGGGAGCGCATCGCATAAGTGGAAAGCGCCCCGGCTCCGAAAAAGATCGCCAGGGAGATGACCAGTCCAACCACGACCGCAAACACAAGGGAACAGAGAAAGACACGGAAGGCGTTCCTTCTCTGGCGTACAGCCATCCTTGCGGAGACAAGCTTGGAAACGGCTGTCGGAAGACTGAACGAAGACAGCATGAGGGCGATCGCATAGACCTGATAGGCATATCCGTAGAAGCCGTTCCCCTCATCTCCCAGTATGTTTGTCAGCGGGATCCGGTAGACCACTCCGATGATCTTGGTCAGGACGGCTGCCGCTGCAAGGATGGCTCCCTGTACAAGATAGTCGTCTTTTTTGGCGCTCTTTTTTTTCGTCTTAGGTGTCTCAGCCATAAATGAAATGTCCTCCTTACATCCGTTTCATCCGAAACTTCACCGCAGGATATTGACCTTTTCCATGATCCTGCGCTGCCGCTCCTCCATGATCCCGCGCTCCTCATCCTCCATATGGTCGTATCCGAAAAGATGGAGCATGCTGTGAGCGATGAGAAAGGCATACTCTCTTCTTGGAGAATGTCCGTACTGCTCTGCCTGGAACAGCACCTTGTCCTTAGATATCACGATATCACCCAGGAGCAGTTCTCCTGTTTCCGGATCGAAAAGATCTTCTCTCTCTTCCCCGATCGCGGAAAAGTCCCCCGGCGTCTCATATTCGATCATGGGGAAAGACAGTACATCCGTAGGCCGGTCGATCTTCCGGAACTCCATGTTCATCCGGTGGATCTCTTCATCCGTTGTGAGCAGAAGGTTTACCTCCGCTTCATATGGACATTCCTCTAGTTCCAGCGCCGCCTCAACGACCAGGCGGGCTGTCTCTTCCACATCAAAAGGAAGGGCGCTCCCGCCCTCTTCCTCTATAAACAGACTCATGCTTTTCTCCTTCTTCCGCTCTTGGATCCTGCGGATTTCTTTTCGTATTCTTCGTATGCTTTCACGATCTTCTGTACAAGCGGATGCCTTACCACATCCTTGCTCGTCAGGGTGCAGATGCTGATCCCTTCCAGACCTTTTACCACTTCGACCGCAACGTCCAGTCCCGATACGGTTCCAGCAGGAAGATCCTTCTGGGTGGAATCTCCTGTGATAACGACCTTGGATCCGAAGCCGATCCTGGTCAGGAACATTTTCATCTGTGCCGGCGTTGTGTTCTGCGCCTCATCCAGTATGATAAACGCATTGTCCAGCGTCCGCCCGCGCATGTAGGCAAGGGGCGCCACCTCGATCAGGCCCTTCTCCGAGTTTTTGATAAAGCCGTCCGCTCCCATGATCTCGTAGAGCGCATCGTACAAAGGCCTTAGATAAGGATCGATCTTGCTCTGCAGGTCACCCGGGAGAAATCCCAGCTTCTCTCCCGCCTCAATGGCAGGTCTTGTAAGGATGATCCTTCCCACCTCGTTCCTTTTGAACGCGGTGATCGCCATTGCCATGGCAAGATAGGTCTTTCCGGTACCTGCGGGCCCCAGCCCGAACGTGATCATATCATCACGTATGGCGTCCACATACCGTTTCTGCCCCAGTGTTTTCGGTTTGATCGGCTTGCCCTGAAGGGTATGGCAGATCAGGTCTTTGTCAATGGCAACGATCCCTTCTTCCTGATCTTCAAAGACAAGGGAGATCGCATAATCCACATTCTGTTCTGTAATGGTATTTCCCCTCCTGGAGAGTTCCACCAGCTGTGTGAGCACGCGCAGAGCCTTCTGTGCCGCTGCGTCCTCACCTACAATTTTTGTTTTTCCGTCCCTTGCGATCAGTGTGACATGGAACGTTCTCTCAATCTTCTTTGCATATGCATCGAACTGGCCGAACACATTTGCCTCATGTTCGGCAGGTATATCAATCATCAGTTCCGACAGACTCATTTAAGTTCTTCTTTCCTTTCAATGGTTAATATTTCTGTGTCAGTTTCCTCTGTGATCCTCTGATTCAGATAAAGAGTTCCGGAAGCGTCGGCAGAATCCGAATCTATGTGTATTTTAACACTATTCTCCAGGATTTGGATATCTTTTTCCTCCAATTCTTTGCAGAACTTCTCGAATCTGCGGGTCAGTTCCCGCTGAATTTCCTCTTCTGTATAACTTTTTTCTTCAAAAGAATAGGAGGCAGCGGACTCATATCCGAAGGAAAACGGCAGATAGAAATTTTCTCCCAGCTTGATCTGTCTCTCCCATGTGGTGAGATCAGAATGCTCATAGCTGTTCTTTACTGTTCCCACAGATATCTTCCGGTCTGAGAGTTTTACATAGAACCGGTATCGCCTTTTCCCGTCATAGATCTTTGCCTGATAAGTCAGAGGCATGGTATCTGAATACTCCATCTCCGTATCCGCATAGATGTCAGCGTCGGAATGCTGGTACTGATATCCCACCACTTCTCCGCTGTCATCCAGCACATCGATTCTGCCTGAGACGAGAAGATCTCCTGCCTTTACCGTATCTCCCTCATGGACCTGAGGAACACCGGAACGGGTGACCAGCTTTGTGATCACGCCGTCAGCCGAGGCGATCAGATCTACCGGAGTATCGTCTTTCGCAGTCTCTTCTGTAAATGTATCCTCATTCTCTTTGATCTGGATCTTCAGACGGCTTCCGTCGATGGATGCGGAAACCCATACTATGTCATTATATTCCTTTCTGATCGCTTTTACAATACCGGAACAGTCAACCCGGCTTTTCAACATAAAAGGCGACACGTCATTTGCGGCAAGAAATTCTGTGAGAGTCTCATCCGGCCATCGCTCATTTCCCTCAAAATGAATGTCCCATATAAAAAGCGAATATGCTTTCAGAAGGATAACACAGAGAAAGATCCCGGCAAACAGCAGTTTTCGTTTTCTGTACCGCTGCATGAAAAAAGGAAATCCATATCTGCCGGTGATCACAGCACGTGTCCTTGTCTTCCGGGCAAACGGGCGGATCTTTCGAAATCCGGAAACGCTCATATACATTTCGTAGGCATTACCCACCGGTGAGAGTCCCCAGATCAGGATCTGATGGAAACAGCAGAGGTTCAGAAAGCGTTCCGGTGAATATCCTTCAACGCGGATCCGGACATATCCTCTGAGCCACCGAAAGAGTGAACGGATCAACTGCTCTCCCTCCCCTCTCCGAATTCAACAGAGACCACTCTGCCGGTGATCTTCATTTCATCATTCGTATAATATTCGATCTGCAGACGTTTTCCGCAAAGTCTCACCTGTCCGTGTTTCGTCTGGACCCGGATCAGGGTGTCCGTGTATTCTATGATACCTCGATAGTTCTCGATACATACCTCATTTCTTCCCAGCAGGGTGATGACTGACGCGCCAAGCACAACATCCTTGGGCATGCTGGCCGCTGAGGCAAACCGCTCCCGGATCTGATCTCTTTCCATAAAAGTGCCACACATACGCCTTTTATAACCAGTATATGTGCGGCACGTTCTGTCCTATTCAATTTGTTCTCTATCCGATGATCTCCCTGATCAGTGGTTCCAGAACAGGCTTCTCAGAAGTAAATTCATACGCTTTCAGATGACGTTCCTCTGCTTCCTCAAGCTTCTCCATACTGTTTGCGTGGATCACTGCAAGAGGTTCTCCCTTTTGAACATATGCTCCTTTTTTCCTGCGCAGCACCAGACCTACAGCCAGATCGATCTCACTTTCCTTCGTCTCTCTCCCTCCGCCGAGAAACATGCAGATTTTCCCGATTTCTTCCGTATGGATATCGCTCACATATCCCGTCCGGTCGGAGAGGATTTCTTTCTGGTACGCCGCTGCCGGAAGCAGTTCCGGATGCTCTGCCTCATCCGGATCACCGCCCTGTGCCCGGATAAACTCCCGGAAAACGAGGAAGGCTTCGCCGTTTTCCAGATTCTCTTTCAGCATGGTTCTCGCCTGTTCCGTGTTTTCGGCTTTTCCCGCCTTAACGGTCATAAGGGACCCCAGTGTCAGCACCAGCTCCTCCAGATCCTCCGGGCCATGTCCCCGGAGCGTGTCGATTGCTTCTCTGACCTCCAGAGCATTTCCAACGGCATTTCCAAGGGGCTGATCCATATCAGAAATGACAGCGGAAACATCTTTTCCCGCCAGTTTTCCGATGCTGACCATCTCTGTCGCCAGTGCCCTCGCATCCGGGAGAGATTTCATGAATGCGCCGTCCCCCGTCTTTACATCCAGCACGATCCCGTCGGCTCCGGAGGCCAGCTTCTTGCTCATGATGCTTGACGCGATCAGGGACATCTGATCCACCGTGCCTGTCACATCCCGCAGGGCATACAGCTTTTTGTCCGCAGGGGCAAGATTTGCCGTCTGTCCCGCGATGGCGATATGTATGGTATTTACATTTCTGACAAACTGCTCCGGAGTCAGATCTGTATGGAAACCGGTAAAACTCTCCAGCTTGTCAATGGTCCCTCCGGTGTGTCCCAGACCTCTGCCGGACATCTTTGCGACCGGCACTCCCACAGAAGCTGCCAGCGGCGCGAGAACCAGGGAGGTCTTATCCCCCACTCCGCCTGTGCTGTGCTTATCCACCTTGATCCCGTGGATCTCTGACAGATCCAGCATGTCTCCACTGTGCGCCATGGCAAGGGTAAGATCCTTTGTCTCCATATCTGTCATGCCAACAAAGCAGATTGCCATCATCATGGCGGACATCTGGTAATCCGGAATATTGCCGTCGGTATACTCCCGGATCATCCACCGGATCTCTTCGTCCGTCAGTTCCCCGCCCCGTTTCTTCTTTACGATCAGGTCATACATATTCATAGGTCGGCACCTCTTTCTTATCAGATCTTGAGCCTTCTTCGCGTTCCGCGATATCAGGACTGTCGTTTAATAGTCCAGGCAGGCACGCTCTGTCACAAAGGGACGCACATAGGTGTCCGCCACAGCCACGTGTGCCGGGTGAGTCGCGTAAACGGAAATATCTTCCGCTTTCTCAAGTGTAGTCACCAGCGCCACGTCATGGGTACTGGACGGAAGCGGCTCCTCTACGAATTCTACTGTAAGCAGTCCGGGGACTTTTCCGACAAGTCCTGCCAGATTCTCTTTCATCGCTTTCTTAAGCTCCGGCTTTCTCTCCTCTTCAATCTCCGGTTTGAATTTCCACATTACAATATGATGTACCATTTCTGTCTCCTCCTTATCAAGTTAAGATTTTCTTCTCTTTCAGCCCTTTATTTAACCTTTAAAGTTTTTCCCGTAACAGTAATAGACGAAATAAATTTCCGAGGTATACAGGATGATCGCGATAAGTACCATGAGCAGTCCTTCCCAGCTTTTGAATGCTTCCCGGAACACCCAGAAATTCACGGTAAAAAAGCCCAGGACCGGGATCCCCACGAAGGAAAGCGTGCGGTATATGCGGTACTTCTTTTCCGACATTCCCTCCGGGATATAGTCTTCCGGGTGGACCATCTCACAATGGATGGTGATCCCGAACCGCCCTGACGTCCGGTATGCCCGGTACTCGATCCCATTCATCAGAAAATGCGGCGACATTCCCTCTTTTGTAATAATGATATCCAGGTTCTCCTGATCCGCATATTTCAGCAGTTCATCTGTAAATTCTCTGGGCGTGCCGCAGGGAACATCCGGCATAAAAGAGAAGGTTCTCACCATCTCTGATTTTACCACAGCGGTATAGTCTTCTGCAATCTTTGCGAATACAGAGCCTGCCTTTTCCTTCTCACGCATCCGCTCCAGGCATGCGTCCACATCCAGATCCGCGAGCCGGGATTCCCGGATCGTTCCACAGAACTCCAGCGCGTCATCCAGTTTCTCCTTTTCCGACTTCAGCCTCCGGATCTGATCCGCCATCGCCTCGTCCAGAGTAACATTACCTTCCAGAAGCTTTTTGATTTCCGCCAGCGGCATATCAAGCTTTCTGAAAAGAAGGATCATCTTCAGCCTGTCGATATCCCTGTCCGAATATTCCCGGTATGAATTCTTTCTGTTCCGTTCCGGTGACAGCAGTCCTTTCTTTTCGTAGTAGCGGATGTTCTGCTCTGTGATTCCCGTGATCATTGAAACTTCCTTTACTGACTTCATACGATCCCCTCCTCCTGAAGAATCTGTTTCTTTTCTTACTCTCTTTATAAGCCCTGTACCAGGTATAAAGTCAATAAATCATTCCAAATTTATTTCTTTTTTCGTTCTTTTCCTGTAAAGTCCTCCACATCAATGCAAAAGACAGCTGTCCGTTCCAGCATCTCCGGGCGGAAATCAATTTCCGCTTCCGGCGCCATATGCTCCATGATCTTTGTCAGTGCATGGATCTGTTCTTCTTTCTCTGTCAGCAGATGGATCATCCCATTGCCCATAATACTCCGGTATGCATAGGAATAGCTGCAGGTATAATCGCCGGTGATGACCTCATGCCGGCAGTCCATTTCCACCGCCACAGACGGATCCTTTGCGAAGGCTTCAGCTTTCCGTCCCTCTTTCGCCCCGTGAATATACAGCTTCAGTTTTTTCTGTTCCCCATCAGGCTCAAACTCGTATCCATAATTGACCGGAACGATGAACATGCCTTCCCCGTCACAGCATCCGAGCCGTACCACATCGCATTCTTCGAGGATCTCCCTCAAGATCTCCTCATCCTTGATCTCTCTTTTAAAAAGCCGCATCGGTCTCATTATGTACTCCTTCTTTCTCTCATTTACGGGTAAAACAGCTATCACCTCTGGAGGAAAACATTCAATATCATCAGGATCAGAATAACAACAAATATGATCTGTGTCACCCGCCCGGATCCCAGATGGACTTCCTCAAATTCGCGTGGATAGTCAAAAATATCCGGATCCCTTCTATGTTCTTTCCACTGAAAATCTTCCAGATAATGTTTCCAACCGCTTCGATCCGTATAGACAGTCACTCTGTTCGAGCCAAGATAACGGTGGATCGGGCGGCGATATCCCTGACTCTGGATCCGGCTGGATATCCCCGTATCCGGATCAGTCATCTCAACTTCCAGAAAATAATATCTCCGGTATCTCAGCCGGCCGTGATCGTCTGAAGAATAATACGGGACATCCTGACGCGTGATCCCGACGATCCTGCCGTTTCGCCGGTCTCCCAGTGCGATCGCATCCGCCCTCTGTTTCCGGTAAAAAAAAGCGCGCCGGGCAATGTTGACCGCCTGACACAGCGGCAGCAGCCCGGCCACGAGAAACAGGAGCAGCGTGATCTGAAATCCGCCCCTGAAAATAGTGCCGCATAGCGCGCTGTACCAGACAACACTGAAAAGAACTGTTGTGATTACGCCTCCCATCTCCTCTTCTGCCGGACGGATCACACGTCTCATCGCTGCACACTCCTTTCCCCCCTGAAAAGTCTTCTTTCGTAAAATCTTCTCTTTAGTACTCTTCCCATCTCCCGTGTCTTTTCCTGCGGGAACGGGATTCCATCTTGCGCCGTCTCTCCATCTCAAGTCGGCGTTCTCTCTCCAGTCTGCGCTCTCTCCTTATCCTGGCCCTCTCCATCATCCTTGCGGGAGCCAGAAGAGTCCAGCAGACAATCCGTACACAGATGATCCCGAAGAAGACGCCGATGCTGTCGATCCCCACGTCCCGGACCGAGGGTCCCCGGCCTTCCACAAAGGACTGGTGATATTCGTCTCCGCAGGCAAAGCCCACACAGATCAGCCCCGCCACCAACATCAGCGGAAATCCTCTGAGACCGTACACATAAAACGGGAACGAAACCGTGACTGCCAGGATAAAATACTCTGTCATATGTGCTGCCTTGCGGACAGGGTATTCGATTTCATATGCCAGTTCATCGATCTCCCACTCTTCCAGATCTTTCTGAAGCACTTCATTTCCAATCTCTACGATCTTATGACTCACTTCATAGCTGAGATTCCCAGAATCCACGCCGTCCTGCGCCGAAAAGGAAAAGATGATATACATCATCACCAGCGCCGGGAGAAAGGAAAACGGTTTTAAGATAAAAACGATCATATCTCTGATCATATTCATACACCCCTTGTAAAAATATGTTATATCATACTCCCGCCGCTGTACAAAATCAAGTCCTCAAGCCCTCCGGCCTGCTGTTTTCCATTTAAGACATCAGTATCTCTGTGATCCGCTTCATATCCATATGATCCAGTACAAAGCCTGCTTCGGGCTTCTCTCCTTTCGGAGAGATATCCGTGTGGACATAAAGGGTTGAAAGGCCTGCATTTTTAGCTCCCTCAACGTCACATATCCCGTCATTCCCCACCATGACAGCCCTTTCAGGGACGATCCCGCAGCTGTCGATCAGTTTCCTGAAAAATTTGAGATCCGGCTTTTTGCATCCTTCATCCGAAGAGATGAAGATCCCGTCAAAATATTTTGTGATCTCCAGAGCGTTCATTTCATACTCTGTAAAGATCCGCTGGGCATTGGACAGAAGATAGATCTTTCTCCCGCTATTCTTTATTTCCGAGAGCATTTCTTTCGTTCCCTCATACAGGCGGATAAACTCTGTGGAAAGGATACGGAAAAACTGTCCTGCATGGCGGACCAGGGGCTCGTCTGCACTGACACCTTTTTCTTCAAAAAGCGCCCGGAACACTTTTTCTATCTTTATTTCCGGAAACGACTCGTGAGAGTCTCTGCGCAGGACTTCATGTCCTGCCGTCATCTCTCTCGTCAGCCTCCTGTAGGAGCTGCGAAGCTCATCCGGTAAATACCAGGCACCATAATATGCATAAAACAAAGCCAGCCTCTCCCACAGTTCCTCCTGCTCCTCATCCGTACGGATATCGACCAGGGTTCCATACAGATCAAAAATACATGTATCGTACATCATTTTCTCTCCCGACATTTTTTCTCATAGTACCATGACAGACCCATATGGCACAACACTTTTATGCTTTCTGCGGAGCATCAAGTTTCGCCAGAGTCTTCTTAAACTGGATGGCAAACAGGATCGCAGTAAATGTGACCGCAATGGCGTCAGCCACGGGCTCCGCCATATAGACTGCGCGCGCCTTGTCTCCGCTGAAAATGGCCGGCATGATATAGATCAGCGGAATCAGAAGGACAAACTTCCTCACCACAGCGACGACGATGGATTCTACCGCCCGTCCAAGCGCATTGAACGTCATCTGGCACGCGATCTGTATCCCGAACAATAACGCGGCAGCCATATAGATCCTCAGCGCGGTCCTGGTATACTGCATCAGTTCCGGATCTGTCGTAAACATGGCTGCAAATCCCTGCGGAAAGGCCATGACAAGGAGCCATAACAGGCAGGAATAGACGAGGCTGGATTTCAGAAGCAGACGATAGGTTGCCCGCACGCGTTCCACATTTTTCGCTCCGTAATTATAGCTGATGATCGGCTGAGCCCCCTGTCCGAGCCCCTGAAGAGGCAGCATGGCAAATTGCATTACACTTGTCAGGATCGTCATGGCGCCGACAGCAATGTCTCCTCCGTATCTCTGAAGTGATGAATTGAAACACACGGAAATCACACTTTCACTCGCCTGCATGACAAAGACGGATGTCCCGAGAGCAACGCAGGGAAGGACGATTTTAGGCTGAAGTCCGATATTTTTCTTCCGGATCTTCAGAGTTGTTTTCTTTCCGCACAGGAACCAGACTACCCAGACACAGGACAGCGCCTGAGAGATGATAGTCGCCAGAGCTGCGCCCCGGACATCCATATTAAATCCAAAGATAAAGATCGGATCGAGAATGATGTTTGCGACAGCTCCGATCAGGACAGAGAGCATTCCTGTTTTTGCGAATCCCTGGGCAGTGATAAAAGAGTTCATGCCAAGGGTCACTTCTACAAAAACAGTTCCCAGCGCATAAATGTTCATATAACTCACGCCGTATCCGATGGTATTCTCACTGGCGCCAAACGCCATGAGGAAATCCCGATTCCAGATCAGCAGAATGGCGGTCAGGATCAGGGAGATGATGATCTGCAGGGTAAAACAGTTCCCGAGTATCTTCTCAGCAGAATCATTATCCTTTTTCCCCATGTAGATAGACGCCCTGGGAGCTCCGCCGTATCCAACCAGCGCCGCAAACGCGGAAACGATGAGGATCAGGGGCATGCATACCCCGACTCCGGTAAGTGCTGTCGCACCGATACCGGGGATATGTCCGATATAGATCCGGTCTACGATATTATACAGCATATTGATAAGCTGCGCCGCCACTGTGGGCAGAGCAAGTCTCAGGAGCAGTTTTCCGATCGGTTCTTTTCCCAGAAATTCTTTGTCATCGTTCATGGTCTCATTCTCCTCTCTTCTGCATCTCTCACATTTTCAAACATATGTGTCTTCAGTCTTTCGTGGATTTCAAGCTCTTCCTCTGAAAAGCCTTTGAAAACAGTGTTCCAGAATTCGGTCTGCGCTCTCTCAATATCCGTCAGGATCGGCTCTGACCGGTCTGTCAGTTGCAGATGGAGCCTTCTCCTGTCCTCCGCATCGGGATAACGGCGGATCAGCTCTTTTTGTATCAGGGCTTCCACGCCCTTTGAGACCGCGCCTTTTGACAGCATTCTCAGTTCCACGATATCTGCCGCAGTATCTTTCTGAGGATTGTTCTTAAGAAACGCAATGATATCCGTCTCCACCATTGTGAGAGCATGGGCTGTACAGACCGTTTTCATAGTCTTTTCATACAGCTTGATCATGCCCCTGAGTCCGAGCCAGAACTCAGTGCAGTTCTTCATATGATCACTTCCTTTAAACAAGTTTACTTGTAAACAGTTTCCTAATGAACTATTATACACTTCTCTCAGAACATGTCAATAAAAGCAATAAAAAAGGATGACACTGCTGACGCCGGAAAAGGCACAGCAATATCATCCACTGCTTTGGAGTCACTTAAAAAAATGTCTTATAATCCTCATAGTTCTTTGCCAGAAGTTCCGGTGTGTTCAGGCCATAAGGACATTTCTTCATGCACTGCCCGCAGTGCAGACATCCCTCAATCTTTTTCATCTTCTCCTGCCATTCTTCAGAAAGCCATCCTTCCTGAGGAGCTCTTCTGAGCATCAGGCTCATCCTTGCGCAGTTGTTGATCTCAATACCCGCCGGACAGGGCATACAGTACCCGCACCCTCTACAGAAATCCCCGGAGAGCTGTTTCTTATCTTCCTCGATCTCCTTAAGAAGTGTCTCGTCAAGCCGGGGCGGACAGACCTGATAGGACAGGAACTCATCCAGTTCAGACTCTCTCTGCACTCCCCAGATCGGAGCTACATGTACAAACTGAGGCTGCGCCATATAAGCATAAGCAGCGGCGGAGTTATGGATCAGGCCACCGGAAAGTCCTTTCATGGCGATAAAGCCCATCCCCGCATCTTTACATGCTTCTACTATTTTCAGATCCGCATCTGCCGCCAGATAGGAAAACGGGAACTGCAGCGTCTCGTAAAGACCGGAATCTATCGCCTCCTGCGCCACTGCGATCCTGTGGTTTGTAATGCCGATATGCCGGATCTTCCCCTGCTTTTTCGCCTCCAGCGCTGCGTCATACAGTCCTGACTCATCGCCCGGTTTCGGACAGAACGCCGGATTATGGAACTGGTAGATGTCAATGTAATCCGTCTTCATCTTTGTCAGGCTCTCTTCCAGATCCTTCCACATCTCTTCCGCGGTCTGAGCCGCTGTCTTTGTGCTGATGATGATTTTATCCCTTGTATACTCGAACGCTGCTCCGATCTTTTCCTCGCTGTCGGAATAAGCACGGGCTGTGTCGAAATAATTGATACCGTTGTAAAATGCTTTCTGCAGGAGATAGACCGCCTCGCTTTTTGTGATACGCTGGATCGGGAGTGCCCCGAATCCGTTTTTGTTTACTTCAAGTCCTGTTTTTCCCAAGATCACTTTGTCCATTTCTGTACCTCCTGTAATGCTTTTTTGCTTAATAACCCAGTTCATGCATCTCTTCCTGCACAGATGCCTCGCAGGAACGCATTGCGAGGATCGTCTTCTCAAAGAGCTCATTCAGCTCCCATCCAAGTCTCTCTGCCCCGGTTCTTATCACGTCCCTGGAACAGCCCGCCGCGAAACGCTTGTCCTTAAATTTCTTCTTTACGCTCGAAACTTCCATATCCATCACACTTTTGGACGGACGCATCAGCGCCGCTGCCCAGATCAGTCCGGTCAGCTCATCTGTGGCGAAAAGGACTTTTTCCATCTCATGGACAGGTTCCTGCTCGCTGCAAAGACCATAGCCATGGGAACAGACCGTGTAGATCATATCTTCTCCAACACCGCCTTTCCTCAGAAGTTCCGGTGCTTTCTGGCAATGTTCATCCGGATACATCTCAAAATCTATATCGTGGAGAAGCCCGCTGATCGCCCAGTAATCCGCTTCCTCGCCGTAGCCCAGTTCATTTGCATACCAGCGCATTACGCCTTCTACAGTGAGGGCATGCTGGATATGAAACGCCTCTTTGTTGTAAGTCCGGAGCAGTTCCAGCGCCTGTTCTCTTGTGATCGTGCTTGTTCTCATTTTTCCATGCCTCCTGAAATTCCATTTAATTGTCTCCTGCCTTCCGGCAGGAAACAGTAAATATGCTAATATTATAATTCTCCTTCCAAAAAGAAGCAACCCGGATATGGTCTGCCTTTCTTCCCAAAAGGTCTTATAGCCAGCGCCGTCAGCTTCATCGGATTGTCATCCGCAGCCACACGGTTTGAACTGATCTTGCCGCATCTTACACAGCGGTGTATGATTGCCCATTCTCCGTTCTTCCGGACCCAGACTCCGATCGGTTCCATGCGTCCATGACATTCCGACTCCCTGTCTCCCGGTTTGTTGTCCAGATGGATACTGTAAAGACAGTTAGGACAATGATTCCTGTGGTTTGTCCCGGCGCCTGCTGAAACGACTGGCCAGCCGCATACTTTACATGTGAAAGAGTCGGTACATGGATGAGTCCTGTAATATTTCTTATCGAATTTTCTTTTTTTATTTTCTCTGTTCATTTATATTTCTCCTTTGTCTGTGCTCCCGCCCATGATCCTTGTCATTTCCTCGATGCGTTCGATCGGGAACGGGGGCGAAGAGATCGGTTTTGATGCAATCGACAATATCTTGATCCGATTATCATGTTCCGTCGCGGGAGTTGTAATCATCTCTCCGCAGAAACGGCATCTCTGTATGATTTCCCACTCTTTTTCTGACCTGACCCAGATTCCTACCGGTTCCAATATTCCTCCGCATTCATTTCCTTCCTCGTCATCATTGTGGATGCTGCAAAGACAGTTGGGACAGTGATCCGGAGGCGTCTCTTCTTCACGGATGACAGATGTCCATCCGCAGTTCAGGCATTGATATATTTCTTCCTTTTTCTCTTTTCCTTTCATGATCTTTTATTTCTCCCTGATAATTTTCTTAACTAAAAAAGGATAACCCGTTACATTGAGTTATCCGCATACCTGTCCCGCTGTTATCCATCACGACTATATAATACTAATACAATATCCCTGTACTAAAATGAGCCGGAGTACTCTCCGGCTGCTCTTCCTCTATTTTGGGCGTACAAAAATAAACCGCCCGAAAAAAGACAGCCTGATGATCCTATCCGCAAACAGGTACAACAAAAGAACTCATCGTAAACAATTCTGATGAGAAAAACAATTGTCCCTATGTTAGCGAATAGCCGACATCAAGCCACCTCCCTTACTTTTGCTTTCTTTATAGTATCATAGGATATATTATGTTTCAAGCACTGTTTTATCTTTTTGTTTTGTCCATTTTATTTCAGCATGCTTCCCGCGATGTGCGAGTCCGACATAGATCACGTCTCCCTTCATCAGGGCATCATATTGCTTTTCTTCAGCCTGATGTACTGCGCTCAAAGCCAACTTTTCCAGGTCTTTTCCAGGATCCTTTGTATACTTAAACTCGAGGACAAAATTAGGATAATGAATCTTTTTGGAATAGAGAAGAATATCTCCCCTTCCGGTTCCGCTTTCCCGGTTGCTCTCGACTCTGTGACTCTGATGGAGAAAAGCACACATTCCAAGCATCATCATATGATAGCTGTTCTCACTCTTCAGATCATGGTATGACGGAAGGTTTAACAGAAGACGCTGATATTCCTCTGCAAAACGATCCATGTTGCCCTTACACAAATGATATAGCAGTGTGTCTATAATTCCCTCTTCTACCTGGAGATAAAATGCAGTCAATTCCCTGAACGCTTTCCATACCTCCTGGTTTGGTATCCGCAGTCTGTAACGGGAATCCCCGACATTTTCCGCAATCGTCAGCATACCGGCATTGATCAGAAGTCCCCAGAGACAGGCATCATCCGGATTTTCATAATATGCGGTAGACAGTTCTGCATTAACCTCCGCGCTTCCGTGTTCGATCAATTCGTTATAATCCCTGCAAAAGGTCTCAGACCGTTCTTTGAGTGCGTTTTTGAGAATACTGTTCTCGCTGGTATTTACCCAATATGGCTGCAGTTTCCTTCGCGCCGCATAGCAGGAGACGGACCAGGGATTATACACTTCTGCCGTTCCGATGCGATAACCGTCATACATCTCTCTGATTTCTTCTGTAAAATCAGCGCCACAGTATTCAAGCAGTTCCCTCACTTCCTCTTCGGTAAACCCGAAACAGTCCTCATACTCTGAATCCGCCACTGTACAGACTGCCAGATTATTCAGTCCGGAAAATATATTCTCTTTCGCCACCCTCTGGATTCCGGTGAGCATGGCTTTTTCCAGAGAAGGATTTCCTTTCAGAGCTGAACTCAGCATCCCGGAAAGAATGCCGTGTACTTCACTGTAATATCCTTTCGAATTTGCCGTGATAAAAGGCGTATCGTACTCATCCAGAAGAAGATATACCTTTTTGCTGTAATATGCTTCCAGAATCCGGCATAAATCTGTGATCGCATGAGTCAGACATTCTGCTTTTTCTTCTATGTTTCCTGCCTGAGTGAAGCATGCGTAATTCTGATCAAACATTTTTTTCTGTTCATCAGGCACTGTTCCGTCACTTATAAAAGGATAATAACGTGTATATTCTTCACGCAGTGTTGTACTGATCTGCGAAATCATTTCATGTGCAGTATCCGCCCTGACATTCAAAAAAGAAAGTGATACAACCGGAGACTGATTGATCTCATCCATGAATTCACTCTTACTGATTTTTGTCCCCGCAAATATTGCTGATGATTCTTTCGTACAGTCGAGAAATTCCGCAAGCATAGACATATTGAGAGTCTTTCCAAAACGCCTGGGGCGTGTAACAAGCGTCACCTGATACCAGGAATCCAGAAATTCCTCTACAAAGCTGGTTTTGTCAACATAGTAAGCATTTCGTTCCCGTAAATAGCGGAAATCCTGAGCCCCGATCAACAGCTTTCTTTTTGATCTCTTTCCTGAATTCTGACTACTGCGTCTGTCCGACCTTATAAAAGGTTCCCGTATTTCCGCCGATGTCAGCACCCCATATTTCTCGGGACGACGATAGGCATTGCCGTGCACCTCGCTCTTCCGGTACTTCCTCAGACGATCCAGATCAAGTCCGGCCAGATAAATGCCTTCTTCCCCACCCGCTTCCAGAATACAGGTGTCACGGGAGCCTTCCATTTCCGGCAGATATGCCACACCATCGAAAACGGTAGATCTCCCATTGCAGTCGGGAACGCTTTCGGGATAATTACAGGTAGCAATCGCCAGCATATTTTCATAAGCTCTCGCCCGGAGCTGGGAAAGTCGGTTAATCTCCATAGGGCAGGCATTCGGGACAAGGATCAGTTCCGCACCCTGAAGCATGAGTATCCTTGCGCTCTCCGGAAATTCCCTGTCGTAGCAGATCATAGCGCCGACTTTGACCGGACCGCATGCAGTGTCCAGCTCTGTTGTACAGAATTCTTCTCCCCGTGTCAGATCCTTCTCCACACTGAAATCACAGGTATGCACTTTTGCATAAGTCAGCGTTCTCTTTCCGTAACGATCAAACAGGATCAGCGTGTTTCGTGCGCCGTCCCCGTACTTTTCAAGCAGTGTGATTCCGATCGCCATATCCAGCTCCCCGGCAAGGCTTCCGAATGTGTTGACAAAACTGCTGTCAGAAGATATCGCTTCCGCTTTCCATTCTTTCGCCGGGCGGTCGTATATCCGGTAACCATTGCTCCACATTTCGGGAAACAGGGCGATGTCCGCTCCACGCTCCTTTGCCTTTTGACAGGCTTGTATCCCTTTCTCAAGATTTTCATCCAGACTGCCGCAGGGGGAGATCTGTAAGAGGGCGATTTTCAATACGTGCATGGAATATATCCTCCTACATTATAAATATTTATCATATTCCTCTCCGGGAAACGGCATCTCTAATCCCAGAACCCGCGGCCAGAGTCCTTTGTCATCTATAATAAATCCCATGATCATCCCCATATGACTGTGAAGATGCCTGAACTGAGCCAATATCAGAGTAAATCGGCAGTATTCACAATCCGGCGGGTACTCCAGGAGCATTTCATCGTTCAAACCCGCAAGATACGTCTGTATCTTTTTTTCAACATCTGAGAAATAATCATTGATTTCTTTCCTTGTCAGATTCTTTGCGGAGACAACATCCAGATTATTCAGATCTTTCTCATGAAATGGCGGCTCTGTGAACTCCCGGGCACGCGGATTAATGTACCAGAAATCAAGAGAATGAAGCATATGATAAATATGTTTCCAGCACGGCATATCACAGTAATTTTTATTCCATAAGTCATCCGGGACACACTCTATAACATTTTTCACTTCCCATAAAGCACGGTCTGTCTGTTCTTTTATGATCGCTGTCATCGTATACTGATCCATTACTGCACCTCCTGATATAATCTGTTCTCTGTTAACCCGGGGAATTCACCGGGTTAACCAGTGCTTTTTATTATATCGGCGCTGCGATATTGTGTCAAATGTATCACTTGTTTCCCGGATATTCTCCTGACAAAGTTACTGCCGATAGGCAGTTTACTATTCCTCCATCGAGAAAGTCACTGTTACATCTCCGCTTCCAAGAGCATCCTTCCAGCCAGTCAGGTCATCTATCTTTCCCAGCCTTGTATAGCTCCAGGAATTGGAGCCGTAGAAAATAACGATCTGATTTCCCTGATAGAGTACAATATCGCCTGACTGTGTTGTTGTCTGGCTGTTGCTTGTCGGAAGACTCGTTCCCAGAGCTCCTACTTTTTCAAATCCGGAATAATCCGTCATCTGAATGGTGATCGGCTTCTCCTGCACCATAGTCAGCAAAGCATCCACCGCTTCATTATCCTCCAATGCAGCAGTAAAACGTTTTCCATTAACCTCAACGATCATTTTTCTGTCCATATTTGATTCCTCCGTCACATTTTCCTCTTCAGCCGCATTTTCTTCTGACTGCGCTTCCGGCTTTTTATCCGCTCCTGCCCCGGATTCAGCTCCACTATCAGATTCAGCTCCAGTCTCAGCCGGGGCAGAATCCGTCGATTCTGCCCCGGTATTCTCTGTCTGGCTGCCGTCTGTACAACCTGACA
>DWUT01000036.1 GCA_019120615.1 Candidatus Mediterraneibacter norfolkensis | reverse complement strand
GTACGGATAATATGAATCGGAGATTATGGGAGATTGTAGAAGAACTTTCGGAGGAAGAATACCGAACGTCCGGATACCTTGGGGAACGTCTTGGAATCAGTGAAAAAACAGTCCGGACCAGAATCAATGAGCTTAACGAAGAAATCAGCGGGCATGGAGCTCAGGCGGTATCCAGACCGCGGTATGGATACTGCCTTGAGATTGATGACAGAGAGGCTTGGGAAGTATTCTGTAGTACGAAAAGTGTGAATGACAGTATACCATCAGATTCAGATGAGCGCATTGATTACCTCCTGGCGATGTTCTTGAATCGGGATGCTTATCAGAAACTGGAGGATTTAAGTGAGTTCCTGTATGTGTCTCCGAAAACATTATCAAATGAGATGAAGAAAGTGGAATATATTCTTTCAAGATTTTCTCTCGGGATAGAGCGGCGTCCGCATTATGGGATGCGTATCACAGGAACAGAATTTGACAAAAGACGGTGCATCCTCCAACATTTTTTTGTCCGGGTCAAACCGTTCTGGGAGATTCAGGGAGATCAGGAGAAGCTGTCCATGAAAATTGCGGACTGGCTGAAAAAACTGTCGGCAGAGTCTAAGATACGGTTTTCAGAAACTGCATTTCAGGACACGGTATTGTATTTCTATGAGAGTATCACGAGAATGAACAGGGGAATGTATATCGAAGACATCCCGGGAGAGTGCGGGCAGGAAAAAGCAGAGGAAAAACTGGCGGAAAGGCTGTTTGACATACTCAAGGATGAAATAAAAGGGAAAGTGCCCTGCGCGGAGATCAGATATGCCGGCATCTATATTTCAGGGAAACGCTTTATCGGGACAGAATCCGGGTCTTCGGGGAGCAATTTTGTCATGTCGGATAAGACAGACCTTCTTGTCATGAGGATACTTGATTCTATATATGAGACGTATCATGTGGAACTCCGGGATAACCTGAATCTCAGGATGATGCTGAACCAGCATATGATCCCGATGGGAATACGGCTGAAATACGGGATACCCATCGAAGACTGGCAGGTAAACGAGATCCGGGACAAATATGTGTTTGCGTATACAATGGCGCAGCAGGCGGCAAGGGTGATCTCGGAAGAGTATAAGAAAGAAGTGTCAGAGAATGAGACTGCATGTCTTGCCGTATATTTTGAACTTGCGATGGAAGAAGAAAAATCCAGGGAGAAGAAAAAGAAAAATATCCTTCTGGTCTGTGTCAGCGGAAAGGCGAGTTCGCGGATGCTGATCTACCGGTTCCGAAAGGAGTTCAAGGATTATATCGGATCTCTCCAGGTATGCGGCATGTATGATTTTGATACATATGATCTTACAGGAATCGATTTTATCTTTTCTACTGTGCCGATTTATAAGAAAGTTCCGATACCGGTCATGGAAATCCATGATTTCCTGGAGGCGGGAGAGATCATGGCAGTGCGGAGGTTCCTGGAGGTTGGCGAGTTTGATTTTCTGGATAAGTTCTACAGTGAGAGATACTTTTTCACGGGCATTGACGCGGATACCAGGGAAGAGGCGATCCATGAAATCTGTGAAAGGATACAGGCGGAGACAGCCCTCCCAGAAGGGTTCGAGGAATCTGTACTGCAGAGAGAGTCTTTTGGCCCTACAGATTTTGGGAATCTCACAGCAATACCACATCCCTGCAGGATCATGACAAAGGAAACCATCGTGGCTGTGGCGGTACTGTCAAAGGAAATCCTGTGGTCTACACAGAAAGTCAGGGTCATCATACTGACATCACTGTCAGAAGAGGAATCCGAGGATGTGCATAAATTCTATGATGTGACAGCCGCGTTCCTCATGGATAAAGAGGCGGTGCGGGAGTTGATAGACATACCGGCATTTGAGAGGTTTCGCCAGCTTCTCCGCTGTGTGGACAGGCGGAATAAAAACAAAAGGGGATAAATATTTACCGGAATATATCGGTAAATGAACGGATGGAAATGCCGGAAGAAGAGGGATATGATGATGCCATCAAGAATTGATATATCAATCAGTGATGTGCAGATGAAATAACAGGAGGAGTAAGGAAATGAGAAATATTGTTTTATTATGTAACATGGGAATGTCAACAAGCCTCATGGTCAGCAGGATGAGAGAAGCAGCAGAGAAACAGGGATATGAGTGTAAGATCGATGCTTATGCGCTACAGCATGCAGAAGAGATCATACCGACAGCGGATATCCTTCTCGTGGGGCCGCAGATTGCTTTTGAGATCGAGCGCCTTCAGGCTGAGTATCCCGATAAAAAGATGGAAGCAATAGAGATGCTGGATTACGGGGGAATGGATGGAGAGAAAGTTCTGAACCATGTAAAAGAGGTCTTAGGAGACTGAGTAGAGCGAGGAGGATAAAAAATGTCTGAAAATACAGGAAAAACAAAATTTACCGACCGGCTTCAGAGAGGGCTGAGCAAGTTTGCCGGAAAAATGGGAGCCAACATCTATGTGATGACAATACGCGACGCGATGATGGCGTATGTTCCGTTTACATTTATTGCATCGATCTTTTTGATCCTTGCATGTTTCCCTGTGGAGGCTGTAAACGACTTTGTATCTTCGGTACTTCACTGTGAAACGGCGGTATGGCAGGGAAAACTGCTCTATGTATATAACGCGAGCCTCGCGATCGGCGGGCTGCTGGTAGCAGTTACTTCATCTCATACGATGGCGGAAAAACTGAAGTTAAATCAGTTGCAGGTGACAGTGACGGCACTGATAGCTTATCTGATCATCACTCCGCTTACAACGTCTGAGGCAGGGGATGCGATTGCCCTTACTGCGGTTAGCGCGCAGTCCATGTTCTGTGCGATCCTGACAGGAATCTTCACAGCAAAAATCTATCAGCTTGTAGACAGTAAAAATATTAAGATCAAGATGCCTGCTTCGGTGCCACCGGCAGTATCAGCGCCTTTTGAATCGCTGATCCCGTCATTATTCTCAATTACGATATTCTGGGTCATCCGTTTGATTCTGGATATGCTGGGAACAGACGCAGTTTCTCTGATCAACAATACGCTCGGACTTCCGCTTGTACTTGTAGGCGGCTCCCTTTTTGGAGTAGTATTTGCGGAAATCTTTCAGCAGATACTCTGGTTTTTCGGGATTCACGGGTCCAGCATCGTCAGCGGAGTGATGACTCCTATCCTGCAGGTGCTTGAGGATCAGAACAAGAATCTGTCGATGATCGGAGATGTTCCGGTAAATGTAATATGTCAGAGTTATTTTACACATTTTGCTGCAATGGGAATCCCGGGAGCGGTCATCGCAGCGCTGATCATTGCGAAAAGCAAACATTACAGGGAGATTGGAAAAATCGCAGCAGTCCCCTATTTGTTTGGCGTAGGAGAGCCGGCGTTATTCGGATTCCCGATGATGCTGAACTTTGACTTGCTCATACCATTTGTTTTTACACCTCCGATTTCCGCGGTGATTTCCTATATCGCATTCAGTACAGGATTAGTGCCTATCCCGACAGGGCTGATACAACTTCCGTGGACAACACCGCCGATAGTAAGCGGTTTCCTTGTGACAGGAAGCATAAACGGCGCTATCCTGCAGCTTATCCTTTTGGTTGTTGCGACACTGGTATGGCTGCCATTTATAAGAAAAGCCGACAGGAGAAATCTGGCGATAGAAGAAGGAAAATGATATGAGGCAGTAAATGCAGCAGGAGGAAAAACTATGGGTGGCTACGAGAAGATCACCGGCGAGAAGATTCCGAACACTCTGTTCCCATTCTTCTGGCAGCACGGCGAGGAGCATGAGGTCCTGGGTGAATACATAGAAAAGATATCTCAGTGTGGGATGAAAGGCGTCTGCATCGAGGCGCGGCCGCACCCGGATTTTGTTGGAGAGGGCTGGTGGTCTGATATGGACTTCTTGGTCCGAAAAGCAACAGAGCTTGGAATGGAAATGTGGATACTTGATGATTCCCATTTCCCGACAGGATATGCCAACGGCAGGATCAGGAAAGAGTATCCTCAGTATCTGAAAAAATATCTGGACCAGAGAAGGTTTGATATCCAGGGACCCTTACGAGGAGCGCGAATTGACCTGAGGATACTGGGAAAACGGGCCGCACAGAAAAAGGAACAAGGTGAGATACTGGGAGTGTATCTTGCCGGGAGAGAAAACGGATGGGATCGGCAAGGCGATCCCATCCTGGCAGAAACGCTCAGGGATATTACTATGCAGGTGGATAAGGAGAAGAGGCTCCTGACTCTGGATGTGCCGGAAGGGGCATGGAGTATCTTCATCGTATACCTGACCCGGGAGAGCGGGGAGGAGGCGACAAAGGATTATCTCAATCCTCTGATAAAAGAAGCGACGCAGGTTTTGGTCGATGAGGTCTATGAAGCTCATTACAGACGTTACAGGGAAGAATTTGGCAAGACGATCAGAGGATTTTTTTCAGACGAACCCCGCTTTGGAAATGCAAGGGGGACCGAAGCCCGCATTGGCAGTGATATGGCGCTGCCCTGGCGGGACGGGCTGGAAGAGGAACTGGGATTTGAAACGAGGCTGCTCCCTCTTTTATGGACGCCGGCTTCTGGGGAGGAACGGGAAGTACGGAGAAGATACATGGATACCATTACCCGGATGTACAGTGAAAATTTTACCCAGGTGATCGGAAACTGGTGCAGGCAGCATGGGGTAGTCTATGTCGGCCATACCATAGAGGACAATGGAGCGCACACACGCCTGGGCTATGGGACAGGGCATTTCTTCCGGGGACAGCAGGGGATGGATATCGCAGGGATTGATGAGATCGGCGGGCAAATCGTCCCCGGGATGAATTATCATCACGATTCTTATCGGACAGGTGGGAGTAATGGAGAATTTTATCATTATGCTCTGGCAAAGCTGGGAAGTTCGGCTGCCCATCTTGATCCCGGGAAAAAGGGAAGAGCCATGTGTGAAGCATTTGGCTTATACGGATGGAATGAAGGGCTCAAGATGATGAAATGGATCACAGACCATCTGACCGTCCGGGGCATAAACTGGTTTGTCCCCCATGCATTTGACCCGAAAGAGTTTCCGGATGCAGACTGTCCGCCGCATTTTTACGCCCATGGACATAATCCTCAATTCAGATATTTCAATATATTTACATCTTATGTAAACCGGATGGCAGGGCTGTTCAGAGACGGAAGATATCCGGCGGCAGTGGGAGTGTACTATCCGGCGGAGACGGAATGGATGGGGGAATGCATGGCCGTGGAAAAACCGGCGAGAGTGCTCACCCAAAATCAGATTTCTTTTGATATCGTAAGCCTGGACTACCTGAAAGAAGCTGAGGTCTCTGAGGGGGCCTATTCGATCAACGGACAGCGGTTTCAGGTCCTGGTCCTGCCATGGGCGGAGATATACCCGGAGGAGCTTACAGGACTGACAGAGAAATTTGCAGAGGCAGGGATCCGGGTCCTGTTCCTTGGGGAAAACAGACAGGGGATAAAAGGGGAGAGGACTACTCTTGAAAAACTCGGGGATGTACTTTCGGACTTTAAAGGGATATCCTGTGAGGAAGCCCAGCCGGACCTGGTGCTGGGTGAATACGAGAGGGCGGGGAAAAGGTATTACATGCTTTTCAATGAAAATACAGGGACCCCGGTATACACAAAGGCGCGCCTGTCAACCCAGGGCAAGGTGTACCGGTATGACGCGTTCAGCGACAGGCTTTATCCTGTGGGGCACGAGGTGATGGTCCGTCTCGAACCCTATGAGTCGGCTGTCTTTATCGTGAGCAGCAAAGAGATAGGATGCAGCGGGATGACAAAAGCAGACGGACTGCTGTTTGGAGGGGCGGAAGAAGAAAAAGGCTGGGAAAAAAGGCGGCTTCCTGATATATGGAGTGTAAAATATGCAGACAGCTTTACTTACCCGGAATGGAGCGATGTCCTGCCGGTGGACTCCCTGTGCTGCGTTCAGGAAACAGAAGGTTGGGAGGAACGGACCGGGACGCTGCGCTATGAAACGAAGATTTCTGCAGAGGAGAATGAAGGGTCGGTGCTGGATCTTGGTACGGTTTACGAGACTGCGGAAGTTTTCGTGAATGGAAATTCCGCCGGGGTAAGGCTCTGCCCTCCTTACAGGTTTGACCTGACCGGGATGCTGCGTGAAGGGGAGAATGAACTTGCAGTGGAAGTGACGAATACTCTCGGGACATCAGTACGTGACGCGGTCAGCAGCTACCAGGCGATAGAGCCGTTTGGCGTGGAAGGCCCGGCGCAGCTTTACGTATACAGGAAATAGTAAGATTTGGAACAGGATTATTTTAGTAGGAGGAACATGACATGACAGAAGAACTAATCGGAAAGATTTTTGAGATGATCAGTTCCGCGGGGACAGCGAGAAGTAAATATGTCCAGGCGGTAGAGCGGGCAAAAGAGGATAAATTTAACGAGGCGGAGGAACTCATGAAAGAAGGCGGGGAATGTTTCCTTGCGGCACATAACATTCATGCGGAGATGCTTGCAGATGAATCGGCGAAGATTGAAGCGAGCGGAAAAGATTCTGCGGTCAGTTTGATCCTTGTACATGCAGAGGATCAGATGATGTGTGCAGAGACATTCCGGCTCATGTCCCGGGAACTTATTGACGTTTACCACAAAATGAACGGAAACCAGAAACAGGATTGACAGGTGATGCGTGATGAAAACAAAAAAATATTCCCATTGGATCTGGGGAGAAGAGGGGGCAAAAGACCTTGATGAACCGGTGATAGTCCTCTTTCGGAAGAAATTGTGCCTCCCGTACGAGCCGGAAGAGGCGAAGGTCACGGTATCAGCGGATTCCCGTTATAAATTGTATGTCAACGAAAAACTTGTGGAAGTAGGGCCGCTCAAAGGGGACAGTCAGATCTGGTTTCAGGACGAGTTGGAGATCACCCCGTACCTGAAGGAAGGGCTTAATGTGATCGCAGCGGAGGTCATGCGCTTCCCTCAGGATCCTTTCCGGGGAAATCAGAGTGTTATGGTAACGCCTTTCCCGGGATTTTATCTTACAGGAACATGCAGGGACAGAGCAGGGAGAGAATATGATTTTTCTGCAGACAGTTCCTGGAGATATCTCCGAGATACGCGGGTCAGGGTACAGGCAGAGTCAGAGGGATTTGCGCCGCTGCACTTCTATGAGGATATCTGTGAAGATGCGAGTATTTCCGGCTGGAAGGAAGCAGGATATGATGACGGAAAATGGAAGCAGGCAGTTCCCTATACGGAGCGGAGCATCCGGAAAAATGTCAGTCCCGGTAATCTGAACCCACGTACGATACCGTTTATGTACAGAAAGAAGCGAAGATTTGAAAGGCTCCGGCGTGTTGTATGTTCGAAGACAGAACCAGCACATTGGGAGAACTTTTTGGCAGGAAAGGGACACATCACCATAGAAGCCGGTGCGGAGGAGATAGTAGAGATCGATGCCGGAGAAGAGATGACCGGGTATCTGAAAATGGAGATGACCGGGGGAAAGGGATCCAGGATTGAAGTGTTACAGTCTGAGGCATATGTTCAAAATGGAACGGTTCAGAATGAACCTCAGCCTGGGACGCCTGTTAAGACAGACCGTACGGACTGTGTGAATGGGCATCTGGAAGGGTACATGGATATTTATCATCCGTCTGGCGGAGAAAACGGTCAAATTCAGGTCTTTGAACCATTCTGGTTCCGAACATTCCGATTTATAAGACTTCATATCATATGCGAAGAGGAACCCCTTGTATTACATGATTTTACTTATGATGAAACTGGATATCCTCTTAAAATCCGTTCTCATGCCGAGACGTCCGACCCGTCACTGGAAGGGATCTGGGAGATCAGTGAGAGAACACTGAAACGCTGTATGCATGAGACATATGAAGACTGTCCATTTTATGAGCAGCTTCAGTATGTAATGGATTCCAGGTCACAGATTCTCTATACCTACGCGTCAGCGGCGGATGACCGTCTGGCAAGAAAATGTATGGACGATTTCCGGCGTTCTCAGAGATATGACGGTCTACTGTGCAGCGCTTATCCAAATACGAAACCCAATGTGATTCCAGGGTTTTCGATTTATTATATCCTGATGCTTCAAGATCATATGATGTATTTTGGGGATCAGGAACTTGTAAGAAGGCATATGCCTGCAGTGGAAAATATCCTCTATTTTTTTGAAAGTCATTTGACGGAGAAAGGCTGTGTCGGAAAAATCGGGGATGTCCATGGAAAAGGCAGGTTCTGGTCATTTATCGACTGGGTGCCGGGCTGGATTTCAGGAGTTCCGAACGCGGCTGCGACAGGAAGTATAACGATGGAAAGTCTGCTGTATCTGACTGGACTGAAAGCGGCGTCGGAGCTGGCAGGATATATCGGTAGGGAAGAACTTGCCCGGGAATACAGAAAACAGGGAGATGTACTTGCTGAGAATATCCGGAAGTACTGTACAGGGAAAAATGGAATGCTCAAAGACGGACCAGACTGCGAGGAGTACAGCCAGCATTGCCAAGTGTTTGGTATCCTTTCAGGAGTATTTGACAGAGAAGAAGGGAAAAAAAGTCTTCTTGCAACTGTGAAAGAACGGGGAAAGTATCCGCAATGTACGGTGTCTATGGCGCTGTACCTGTTCCGGGCGTTGGAACAGACCGGACTTTATGGATATACAGATATTTACTGGGAGATATGGCGTAAAATGGTAAAAAACAAAATGACGACCTGTGCCGAGTCTGATGTGGCGCCGCGCAGTGAGTGCCATGCATGGGGCGCTCTCGCTCTTTATGAACTTCCTTCTGTGATTCTGGGAGTACGACCGGCATCTCCAGGGTATAAGAGAGTAAGGATCCGACCCGTGCCGGGATATCTTAAATGGGCGAGGGGAGAAGTTGTTACTCCGAAAGGAATTGTAGCAGTATCCTGGAAGAAGGAAAAAGACGGGATCCATATGGAATATACGCTTCCGGACGGCATGGAAGCAGAAGAGGAGGAGAACAATTTATGAAAGAACAGATATTTCCGGAGAATTTCTTGTGGGGAGGCGCGGTTGCGGCAAACCAGTGCGAAGGAGCATATCTGGAAGACGGAAAAGGTCTGTCTATCCAGGATGTACTGCCTCACGGAATTTGCGGGGAGAGAACGAAAGAACCTACAGCGGACAATCTGAAGTTGGAAGGTATAGATTTTTATCATAGATATAAAGAGGATATCAGATTGTTTGCGGAGATGGGATTTAAAGTGTTCCGAACTTCCATTGCCTGGAGCCGTATCTTTCCCAAAGGTGATGAAGAAATGCCGAATGAGGCAGGGCTTAGATTTTATGATGATCTGTTTGATGAATGCCTGAAATATGGGATACAGCCGTTGGTCACTATTTCTCATTATGAGACACCGCTTCATCTGGCAGAAGCCTATAACGGCTGGCTTGACCGGAGAATGATAGGTTTTTACGAAAGATATGTGAGGACAATTTTTACAAGATACAGAGCTAAGGTAAGATACTGGCTTACATTTAATGAGATTAACTCTATTCTGAACTCTCCGTTTATGAGTGGAGGGATCAATACACCGAAGGAAGAATTGACAGAGACTCAGCTTTATCAGGCTATCCATCATGAACTTGTTGCCAGTGCGCTTGCAACACGGATCGCACACGAGATTGATCCCGGGCTGAAGGTGGGGTGCATGATCTTGAGCAGACCGGTATATCCTCTCACACCGGATCCGAGAGATGTAATCCAGGCAATGGAAGAAGAACATAGACATTCTGTATTTGCAGATGTACACGCGAGAGGAGAATATCCGGGGTATGCAAAAAGATATTTCAAAGAACATGGAATCCGAATTGACATTACAGATGAAGACAGAGAAATTCTGAAGAATACGGTAGATTTTATTTCCTTTAGTTATTATTCCAGCGCATGTGCTTCTGCAGATTCTGAAAAAGGAGTGAAAGGGACGGGAAATCTGCTTGCGGGAGCATCTAATCCAACATTGAAAGCGACTCAGTGGGGATGGCAGATTGATCCCATGGGGCTTCGTTATGTGCTGAATCAGTTTTGGGACAGATATCAGAAACCGCTTTTTGTGGTTGAAAACGGCATGGGTGCAGTCGATGAACTGACAGAGGATGAAGTTGGAAATAAAATAGTTCTTGATGACTATCGGATTGAATATCTTAGGGAACATATTATTCAGATGAGAGAAGCTGTGAAAGACGGCGTGAATTTGATGGGATATACTTCCTGGGGCTGTATCGATCTTGTCAGCGCATCTACCGCGGAACTTAGGAAACGATATGGATTTATCTATGTTGACAGAAATGACGATGGAAGCGGCACACTGGAACGTTACAGGAAAAAGAGCTTTTACTGGTATAAAAAGGTTATCGAGAGCAATGGTATGGAACTGTAAAAATATGGAGGAAGAAAGATGAAAAAATATGAATTTCCAAAGAACTTTTTATGGGGAGTCGCTACGGCGGCAGCGCAGGTAGAAGGAGCTGCATATGAGGACGGGAGAGGTCCGTCTATATGGGATGCATTCAGTCATATTCCTGGAAAAATCTTAAACGGAGATCTTCCGGATGTGGCATGTGACCAGTACCATCTTTACGAAGAGGATATCCGCAGGATGAAGGAGATGGGGATTAAGAGCTATCGATTTTCATTTTCCTGGTCAAGGATTCTTCCGGAAGGAACCGGGGAGATCAATGAGGCGGGACTGGATTACTACAGAAGGATGATCACCTGTTTGCGGGAAAACGGGATTGTTCCCAATGCCACGATGTATCACTGGGATCTGCCTTACGCTTTGCAGGTCAAAGGAGGATTTGGAAACCGGGATATCATAAAGTGGTTCCTGGAATATGCGGAGATCCTTCTGGATAACTTTGGTGACATGGTGGATATCTGGGCTACATTCAATGAACCCATTGCAGTTTATGTAGGACATGCAAACGGTTTTTTCGCCCCTGGACTTAAGGATGAAAAGTATGCCAGACAATGTATCCATAATTTGATGGTATGCCATGGAGAAACAGTGAAGCTGTTCCGGAAAAAGCAGTTGAAAAGCGCAAAGATCGGAATCGTCGTGGATGTGTGGCCCCACAAGCCGGCGCATCCGGGACGGGAAAATGACGAGCAAATGGCTCTGTACAAGAATGAGATCGCCGGTTACGGGATGTTCCTTCATCCGTTATTCCTGGGAGGGTATTCAGAGATCCTGATGAAATATATGAAGGAAAACGACCTTATGCCCAGGATTGAAGAGGGAGATTTTGATACGATGTGTCAGAAGGTGGATTTTTACGGTCTGAATTTTTATAACGGTCTTATCGATGATGCGGAGAAGCCGGAGAAAAAGAGAAGAAGAGAAAAACAGGGCGGTAATTTTCAGGACACAAGGGAATATCATCAGGAAGCACTCTGGGATGTACTCCATATGCTGAAAGAAAAATATAAGATCAATGTGCCGATCTATCTGACTGAGAATGGGTACTGTACGGAAGGAGAAGCGGACCGGGAAACTATGCTGGACGATCAGGTCCGCATCGATTATCTGGAGAAGATCCTGTACTGGCTCAACAGGTCTATCCAGGACGGTATTGACGTCAGAGGGTATTATGTATGGTCTCTGTTGGATAATTTTGAGTGGTCCGGAGGATTTTACAAGAGGTTCGGTCTGTTCTATACGGGCTATGAAACTCTGGAGAGAATTCCGAAGAAGAGCGCCGGATGGTATGCAGATGTGATCAGGAATAATGGGATCGAAACAGATAAATTTGACTGAATGTATAGCAGCCTGACGGAAAAGGAAAAGCGATATGGAAGGAGGGGGAACAGACGTGATCAGAGTCATTGCAAGTGATATGGACGGAACCCTTCTTGGAACAGATCACAAGGCAACGCCGGAGAACATAGACGCGATCCGGGAAGCACGGCAAAGCGGAGTTGATTTTGTTGTAGTGACCAGCCGGAGTTTTTCGGGAATAGAAGACAAGATGAAAAGATCCGGTCTGATAAACGGCTATGTATTGAACGGAGGCGCAGAGGTGCGCTTAGGTGACGGTCTTCTTCTGGAGAGCATCCCTATGGAAAGAAACAGTGTGCTCATGCCGGAAAACTGATCCTCAGTTTTCCGGTGACCCTGATAGTTTCAAATGGTGAGCAGGATCTGGTGATCAGCGATATATATCTTAAGAACATGACAGAAAGATATAAAAATCTTGAAGTAATATCCTGCTGCGCGCGCCATATCGAGCACGCAGAGAAAAAAGGCGCGGAGTACGGACTGCGGTCATGTACATATGAGGAAATGCTTTCAGATCCGGAGATTGAGATCATCGTTGTACTCACTGGCGTCCCCGCCCATTATGAACTGATCCGGCAGGCGCTTCACCATGGAAAACATGTATTTACAGAGAAAACGATGACGTTAACCCCTGAGCAGGCAGAGGAACTTTCCGGACTGGCAGAAAGCAGAGGGCTTTATCTGTGTTCCGCTCCGGAAACATTTCTCGGAGCAGGGATCCAGACTGCAAGGAAAGCGATTGATGAAGGAATGATAGGAGAAATCTATTCTTTTCATATTTCAGCAAATCGGGATCTGGATTGTATGGCCGCAATGGCAGGATTCCTAAGACAGCCGGGAGGTGGAATATGTCAGGACTACGGAGTGTATTATCTCACGGCTCTGTGCAGTCTGTTCGGAGGTGTGGAACAGGTCAGTGCGGTGTCCAGAAACAACCGTCCGGTCCGTGTGAACACATATCCAAAATCTCCGGAGTTCGGACAGACGTATCCCTATGCTAATGAAAGCCAGATCGCGTCAGTGATCAGAATGCGCAACGGGATGATCGGGACTTTCGCTCTGCATGGAGACAGTAATTTCGTAGATTTGGCTGATTTCGTGATTTATGGAACAAAAGGTGTACTGAAGCTCGGGGATGCAAATCGGTTTGGTGGAGATATTACTTTTATCCCAACCATGTATGGGATTGAAAAAGATAAAGAAATTTATGTACTGCCGCCCGTATCGCCGTTTACTGAAAACAGCCGGGGAATCGGTGTGGCAGAGATGGCTGATGCTATCATGAAAGGAAGGCGCAGCCGCCTTGATCACCGATTCGCATATCATGTATTTGAGACGATTGATGCCATAAACCGTTGTGGAGAAGCGGGGGGAAGCAATCAGATCAGTTCACCCTGTGAACGCCCCAGAGCATTTGCAAATCCGGAAGAATGGGAAGATATAACAGGAGAAAAGTGATGAAAACAGCAACATTTTTTGAAAATATCGTTAAAGCATCAAAGGAAGAAGACTTGCCTTTGGAAGCTGTGCTCGAAAGGCTAAAGGAGGAAGGACTCCAGAAGATGAATATTGCCGCCCGGTCTCTGGAAGAGAGAGGAAAACCACTTCTGGGTCTTATTCATGAGAAAGGAATAGAAATTGAGGGGGTATATCACCATTTTGATTTCGTAGAGAATACAGAGGATGACAGTTTTATCAGATATATTGATATGGCCAGTGCTTCAGGAGCGGAGAATTTTTTGGCGATTCCGGGATTATACAGCGGGAAATATAAAAAAGACGAGTGCGAGCGGAGAATGGTGGAAGGGCTCCGCAGGACAGTTAATTATGCACGGAAGAAAAAGATGACAGTCTGTATTGAAGATTTTGATTCTGCGGACTCCCCATTGTGCCGTATCGACAAAATGGGTCAGTTCCTGACGGAAATCCCGGAACTTAAGGTCGCTTTTGATACAGGAAACTTTGCCTGTGGGCTTGAAGATGAACTGGAGGCGTATGAGCTTTTTAAAGACAGAATCTGCACAGTTCATCTGAAGGACCGTGGGAAAGTGCAGCTTCATATAAAGGACAGACCATGCCTTTGCCTGGACGGATCCGAGATTTATCCGTGTCCGGTGGGAAGGGGAGAAATCCATATTTCTGAGATACTCCGCAGGCTGGAACAAGACGGCTATAACGGGACGGTGGCTGCGGAACTGTTTTCGTATACAGATATGATGTCCGGACTGGTTGAATCAATCAGATGGATCAGATGCAAGATTCAATGAGATGATGACGTATCTGTCGGAAAGAAAGGAGATAAAGAGATATGGATCAGGTGGAAAAGTGGGGAATGTTTGAAATATGCTGTAAGGGGAAGACGGAAGGAAACCCATATAGGGACTATACGATCACAGCAGTATTTGAAGGTGAGAAAGAAAGGGTCAGAGTAAATGGATTCTATGACGGAAACGGCATATACCGCGCCAGATTTATGCCATCTTATGAAGGGGTATACAGCTACAGGATGGAGGGAGATTATTCAGATATAGTCACGGAAGGTTATTTTAAGGTTGTCACTCCGTCGGCAGAAAATCACGGACCTGTTATTGCTGATGGGACTCGTTTGAGATATCAGAATGGGAAACCTTGTCATATTTTTGGGACCACATGTTATGCATGGGTACATCAGTCAGAGCAGATACAGGAACAGACGCTGAGTACCCTGCAGGAAAATGCGTTTAATAAGCTCAGATTCTGCTTTTTCCCGAAATATTATGAATTCAACACAAAAGAGCCTGTTACATATCCATTTGAAAAAGGAAATGGAGAAGGGCTGGATACAAAGCTGGTAGAAAGAGAAAAAGAAGTGAGGACTGTTTTCCCGGGGATGAAAGATGACGGGCAGGAGTATGGATTTGACTACACGAGATTTAATGTGGAACATTTTCAAAGATTTGATAAAAGAATATCACAGCTCCTGAATATGGGAATTGAAGCAGATCTTATTTTGATGCATCCATATGACAGATGGGGAAATAATGAGATGGACAGAGAGTCATGCCTTCAATATCTGAAATATGTGACGGCGCGTTACAGTGCATATAGGAATGTATGGTGGTCTCTGGCAAATGAATATGATCTGATCAAAACGAAAGACTTGGAGGACTGGGAAATATATGGAATAACTGTTTCGGAAAATGATCCGTATCATCATTTACTTTCGATTCATAATGCAGTTCAGAACTACGATTTTTCTAAACAGTGGATCACGCACTGTTCTCTTCAGCGCACTGATTTTTATAAGACGACAGAGGATACCGATATATTTATCGAGAAATATAACAAACCTGTGGTATGGGATGAAGTGTGCTATGAGGGGAATATAGGTATTGGCTGGGGAAATATCACAGGCCAGGAATTGGTGAGAAGATTTTGGGAAGCCTCTATGAGAGGAGGATATTGCGGACATGGAGAGACGTTTCTGGCTCCTGATGATATCCTGTGGTGGTCTCATGGAGGAAAACTCAAAGGCGAAAGTCCTTCCCGCATTAAGTTCCTGTCGGAAATAATGAAAGATGTTCCCGGCGGATATCTTTCAAAAGGAAACGGAATGTTTGATGAAGTTGTAGGATGTGCTGGAGAGCACACCGGGAAGGGACATGCGACCTGTTATGATTATTCTATCCACTACTTGGGGATATGCCAGCCGGCGTATCGGATGGTGTTCCTTCCGGAAGACGCTGATTATGAAGTTGAACTGATTGATACATGGGGGATGACGGTTACACCACTTGGAAAGATGAGAGGGGTAAATAGAATAAAAATGCCCGAAAAGCAATATATGGCGTTGAAAATAAAAAAAGTATGAATTTAAATCTAGGGACACTTTAAAAAAGATATTTACTGCGTCCCTATTTGAATGTTTCAGCGAAAGAACTACTGTAAATTCAGCTAGTATATAATATCAGAAAAAATTATAACAGAATGAGATCAGAAACGGCACCGCCGCTGAGCAGATCACACCGTTGAACACGGACAGCACTACGGTCTCCCCATCCGTGTATCGGATCATCATGGGAAGCGTGGTGTCCTCGCTGGTGGCGCCTGCCGGAGCGATACAGGTGAGGTAGTTCAGCTTTTTTGAGATCATCGGAATGCTGAAAAAGGAAAAGAGCTCCCGGAGGAGATTGCTCAGAAAAGCGATACTGCCCGCCTGTGCTCCCGCCAGGTTTCCGATGGTGACGCCTGCCAGGCTGTACCAGCCCATCCCTGATGCGATCGCTGTGCTCTGCTCCAGCGGCAGTCCTGTGAGCAGTCCGCTCACTACTCCTCCGGCCAGGGAACCGGCGATGATCCCGGCAGGGATCACAAAGATCCTGATATGATATTCTCTTATCTTGCTTACGATCCCTCTGTTCAGTCCGATGCTGATCCCTACCAGGAACATCAGGACATAGAGGATAAGGTCTTTATTCGAAACGATCATTTCAACGGGCAGTGCGCTGTCCAGTCCTGCCATTCCACAGGCAATTCCGCCCAGAAGCGCGATCACAGCCAGGTAAACCATCAGTCATCCTCCTTTTTCTTTTCTCTTTTTTTATCCAGAAATATCCTTGTGAGAGGATACACGACGATCACGGAAAAGACTGAGGGGATCAGGAAAAACAAAATGCTCTGAAAGCCCAGTGTGGTGATCTCACGGAGAAAATTCTCCCGGCTCCCCAGCAGTACGCCCATGGAAAAGATCAGGAGCAGCGTGCAGACTGTCTGCAGGAGCTCATTGATGCGCTTCCATCTGACGGGAAAGAGGAATTTTCCCACGAGTACACCCATGCACATTACGATAATGACATCCATTTGTAACACAATCTCCATTTACAATAAATTAAAAATGCGGAATATTGATTGCAATTCAATCTATTCAGCAAACCATCTTGCGCCTGCTCCTTTCCCTTCAACATAAATCTTGCCATGTTCTTTTAATATT
>DWUT01000035.1 GCA_019120615.1 Candidatus Mediterraneibacter norfolkensis | reverse complement strand
GACTTTCTTTCCCGCCATACTCTCAGCAACCTGCTTATAGACAGAGAACTGCTGCTCTTCCGTCGGGAAATCCGTGTTTTCCAAATAGAGGAATTCGCTTCGGAACAAGCCGATCCCGCCTGCGTCATTTTTGAGCACGGCTCCAAGATCAGAGACATTTCCGATATTGGCGTATACATTGATCTTCTGTCCGCTCTTCGTCACATTTTCTTTGCCCTTGAGCGTTTCAAGCAGCGCCTTCTGCTCCAGATCTTTCTCCCGCTTCTCCTCCATAGCCTTTCTGGTAGCTTCATCAGGATCAATATAGAGAGTTCCTGTAAATCCGTCGATGATCGCGTCTTTTCCGTCATACTCCTGACGGAGCGCCTCTCCCAGCCCGATCACGGCCGGTATGTTCATAGTCCGGGCCAGAATCGCGGTATGTGAATTGGATGAGCCATACATTGTGGCAAAACCAAGCACCTTGCTCTTGTCAAGCTGGACCGTCTCGCTCGGTGCAAGATCGTCCGCCGCGATGATACACGGCTCGTCCATCTCTTTTATCCCGCCGCTGACACCGCAGAGGATATCCAGCACACGCTCGGAGACATCCTTTACATCCGCAGCACGCCCCTGCATGTAAGCGTCATCCATGGCCGCAAACATCTTTGCAAAGTTGTCAGCGGTTGTAGCCACAGCATATTCCGCATTCACTTCCTGAGTACGGATGATATTTTCAATAGACTCAAGATAATCCAGATCCTCCAGCATCATCTGATGAATCTCAAAAATCATGGCGTTTGCTTCTCCCACATCGTCAAGAGCTTTATCATAAAGCTTCTTTAACTGGGATACCGCCGTGTCTTTCGCCTGCTGAAAGCGAGCCCACTCTTCGTCAACATTGTCAACATGAGTCCTTTTGATCACTTTTTCATTTCTCTGATAAAATAAAAGCTTTCCGATGGAAACACCGCCGAATACACTTTTGCCACTTATCGTAACCATATCTTATAAATTCTCCTTGAAGAATGCTTCTAATTCAGCGATTGCCTTATCTTCATCTGCTCCTTCCGCAGAAACAGTAACTTCCTCTCCGCTCTTAACTCCAAGTCCCATAACTCCAAAGATCCTTTTCGCGTCGGCACTCTTCTCACCTTTCGCGATCTTGACAGCCGACTCATATCCTGCCGCCTGTTTAACGAGGATTCCTGCCGGTCTTGCATGGATTCCTTCCGGATCAGTGATCACATATTTAAATTCTTTCATGGTTATATATCCTCCTTTAACCTTTTAGTGATTCTTTTCTTAGTATATAACACATTGTATGAATTTTCAATCAAGTTTACCCGGATTTTATGCATTTTGGGCACGCAGGTTACTATTCACAGCCGTTTCAGACTTGACGGCAAATGCGTTGTGCTGGCACAAAGCCCTTGCTGTCAAGTCTGAAACTGGACTGTGAAACAGTCACCCCACCCACATAAGCAGTCTTAGCCCCGTAAGGGGCGAGACTGAAGCGCGTAAGCGCGACGAGTGCGCATGCGGGTGGGGTGGCTGTGAATAGTAACTCACACACTGTCTATCCAAACAGAGGTGTGGACAGATATCTCTCTCCCGTATCGGGCAGCAGCGCCACGATCACTTTCCCTTCGTTTTCCGGTTTTTCCGCCTCCAGAAGCGCGGCATGCAGAGCGGCTCCGGATGTGATGCCTGTCAGGATTCCTTCCCGATGTGCCAGAAGCCTGGAAGCTGCGTAAGCGTCTTCTTCTTCCACCTGAATGATCTCGTCATAAATGTCAGTGTCAAGCACATCAGGGATAAAACCGGCTCCGATGCCCTGAAGTCCGTGCGGACCGGGTTTTCCTCCGGATAAGACGGGGGACTTCCGGGGCTCCACCGCGATCACTTTCACATCGGGATTCTTTTCTTTCAGGTAGGAGCCTGTCCCGGTTACTGTACCGCCTGTCCCCACGCCTGCTACAAACAGATCCACATGGCCGTCCGTATCTTCCCATATCTCAGGTCCCGTCGTCCTGTAGTGTGCTGCAGGGTTTGCTTCGTTTACAAACTGCCCCAGTACGATCGCATTATCCATTTCTTTTTCCAGTTCCGATGCTTTCTCGATGGCTCCTGCCATTCCTTTTGCTCCTTCTGTAAGGATAATTTCAGCACCGTATCCCAGAAGCAGTTTTCTCCGCTCAATGCTCATTGTCTCCGGCATGACAAAAACCGCCTTATATCCTCTTGACGCAGCGACAGATGCAAGCCCGATCCCCGTATTGCCGCTGGTGGGCTCAATAATCACAGCGCCCGGGCCGATCCTGCCTGCTTTTTCCGCTTCCTCGATCATATTGAGCGCTGCCCTGTCCTTTACACTTCCCGCCGGATTAAAATATTCCAGTTTCACCAGCACTTTTGCCTTGAGATGTCTCTCCTTCTCTATATTTGTCACCTCCAGAAGGGGAGTTCTTCCGATCAGTTCTGTCACACTTTTATATATTGCCGTCATGATTGATTACCTCCGTTTTAATTCCTAGTATTTTAGTGTGTTTTATTTGACTACTATTATACCCTATATTTTTCTTCTTGTCAATCAGTCTGTCCATTTTTCCAAAAATAATATTTTAGCGTTTTTGTTAAAAACTACAAATCGGCCGATAAATACATTGACTTTTATTGGTAAACATGCTAAACTGTCACAGTATTGGCATAAACGCATGCCAATACCGCAACTTATCAATCTTATGGAGGGTAACACAATGACAGGTACAGTAAAATGGTTTAACAACCAGAAAGGGTACGGATTCATCTCAGATTCTGAGGGCAATGACATCTTTGTCCACTACACAGGTCTTGTAATGGATGGCTTCAAATCCCTGGAAGAAGGTCAGGCTGTCGAATTCGAAGTGACAGAAGGCGCAAAAGGACCGCAGGCAACTAACGTAGTAAAACTTTAATCAGATTTTTAATGTACCTTCTTAATATATAAATCAGACAGGCATTTAATATTAAAAAGCAATACAGAAAAAAGAGATTAAAAAACCGCCGGACAGTTTTTCTTCTGCCCGGCGGTATTTTTTTGCTTTTATATCCGTCCCTTAATGTTGGAAACATATGCTTCCGAAGCTTCCCAGACGTCAAATCCGCTTCCGCGGAGGATGTCGACCACCCTGGCCGGATCATCTGTCTTTAACACTGCAGAAGCATCATCTCCGTTCGCGAAGGCATACATATACTCTATGTTTACCTCTCCCTCAACGATCTGATGCATAGCTTTACTGAGAGACCCTGTCTCATGGGGGACTCTCAGAGCCACTACATCCGTGAGCATGGATGTGATCCCATTCTCTTTCAGTACCGCTTTTCCCTTGTTCGGGTCAGAGACGATCATTCTGAGCATGCCGTACTCCGTCGTATCGGCAAGGCTCAGCGCAACGATGTTGACATCGTTCCCCGCAAGCACGGAAAGCACTTCATCGAGACGTCCTTCCCGGTTTTCCAGAAATACAGATAACTGCTGGATCGTGATTCCCATAGTATAAATCCTCCCTTTTCTACAGATTCCTGTTGTCGATCACGCGGACCGCTTTTCCTTCACTTCTCTGGATCGTCTTGGGCTCAACAAGTTTTACTCTCACAGATACGCCCAGAGCTGTCTTCAGAACAGCCGCGATCTTGTTCCGCAGCGCGTCAAGTTTTCTGATCTCATCGGAGAACATGCTCTCGTCCACCTCAACCATGACAGTGAGCACATCCAGATTATCCTCTCTGTCAACGATCATCATGTAATGCGGCGCGACTGCCCCACCCATGCTCAGCAGTGCTGTCTCAACCTGTGTCGGGAATACATTGACGCCGCGTATCACTTTCATATCATCTGTTCTTCCTGTAAACTTGGAGATCCTCGGAAGAGTCCTCCCACACTCGCAGGTACTGTGATCAATGCTTGTCAGATCTTTTGTCCTGTAGCGGATCAGAGGCATTGCCTCTTTTGCCAGAGTCGTAAATACCAGTTCACCGGTCTCGCCGTCCGCACATTTCTCCTGTGTCGCCGGATTGAGCACTTCCGGATAAAAATAGTCGTGGTGGACATGGAGCCCCGCATGGTGGATGCAGTCCTGAGCCACGCCCGGGCCTGTCACCTCGCAGAGTCCGTAAATATCAAAGCAGTTGATATGGAGGATCCCTTCAATCTTTTTGCGCATCTCCTCCGTCCACGGTTCCGCGCCGTGGATACCAGCCTTCAGCTTCAGCCTGTCGACAACTCCCGCCTCCTGAAGAGACTCGGCAAGATATAGAGCGTAGGACGGAGTACATGCAAACGCAGTCGCGCCCAGGTCCTCCATGCACATCATCTGTCTCTTCGTGTTCCCGGCTGACATGGGGATCGCAGTGGCTCCCAGCTCCTTTGCGCCGTAATCAAGCCCCATTCCGCCGGTGAAAAGTCCATATCCATAACACACATGAATGATATCCTCATCCGTCAGGCCTGCCATCACAAGTCCCCTTGCGACACATTCTCCCCATACATCCACGTCTTTCTGGGAATATGGCGCTATGGTCAGTTTTCCTGTTGTTCCGGAAGTTCCCTGTACACGGACCACATCTTTCATCGGTATTGCCAGAAGGCCGAAAGGATAATTGTTCTTCAGATCCTCTTTCGTAGTGAAGGGGAGTTTATTGATATCTTCAATAGACTTGATGTCGCCCGGCTCCACCCCCATATCCTGCATTTTCTTCCGGTAGAACTCCACGTTGTTATACACCCTGTTTACCACATCCACAAGGCGTCTGCTCTGCAGGTCTGCCATCTCGTCCCTGCTCATACATTCAATTTTCGGGTCTCTGATCTTCTCAACCCAGTTCTCCAATGATACTGCCGCCATCGCTTTTCTTCTCCTTATTGAGTGTTTCTCTTTCCCCGTTCAGAAGCAGTCAGATCTCTGCCTCTTCAATCAGTTTCACATCCGCATCCCGCAAAACCCGTTCAGCCCTTTCAAAATCATCTGTGTGGAAGATCATTACGGGAGCTTTTCCCTCGCGGATCACAAAGGAATAAATATAATTTACATTGATCTCTCCGTCCGCAAGGATCTTCAGCATCTGATTGAGATTCCCTTTTTTGTCCTCCAGTTCCACACCGATCACATCGTTGACTCTTGTGACAAATCCCTGTGAAGTCAGACTCTCCTTCGCCCGTCCCGGCTCATCCACCACGAGACGCATAATCCCGAACTCCGGTGTGTCAAACGTGGAGATCGCCCGGATGTTGATATGCGCATCCGTCAGAGCGGATGTGACGCGCATCATGCTTCCCGGCTCATTTTCCACAAAAACTGATATCTGTCTGATCAATATCCCACCTCCTTTTCTTCACTTCTCTGCTTCCTATGTTTCTCTGTGGTTTAATCCTGTCTGAGGCTGTAGCCGACGTCAAATGCTTTTTTATTGATCTCGATCGTCTTAGGCGGTACAGTCTTCTCGATAACATCATACCACTGCTCTTTTGTAAAATCCATATGCTGGGCCGCAACACCGAGCACGATCAGGTTAAATACCTTCGGATTCCCAAGTTTTTTGGACTCTTCTGTTGCATCCACACGATAAACCTTATATTCCTTTTCCAGGTCTTCCAGAATATGTTCCGGATACTCCGCGTTTCCGATCACGACCGGCATAGGATCGATCCGCCAGTCATTTACAATGATCACGCCGTCCTTTTTCAGGAAATGTGCATAGCGCAGAGCCTCCAGGCGCTCAAAGGCGATGATCACATCCGCCTGTCCTTCCTCCACGATCGGCTCGGCCACCTTATCGCCATAGCGGACAAATGTGACGACGCTTCCTCCTCTCTGTGCCATTCCGTGCACCTCGGACAGTTTCACGTCATAGCCTCCCGCAATGGTAAGTCCTCCCAGGATCCGGCTGGTGAGCAGGGTTCCCTGCCCGCCCACTCCGACGATCATAATATTCTTTACAGCCATCTTCTATTCACCCGCCTTTACCAGTTCTATCGCATCGAATTTACAGAGTGTCTCGCACAGACCGCAGCCGGTGCACATCGTATCGTCAATATGTATCGTGCCGTCCCCGTTCTTTGTCATGGCAGGACATCCCGGCTTCATACACATGCCGCATTTCTTACATTTATCCGGATGCGCGATATAAAGCGGTTTCTTCCTCTTGTCGAGAAGTACGCAGGGTGTCTTCGTGATGATCACGGACACTTCATCTTTCGCCACTTCTTCTTTTATGGTCTTTTCCAGAAGATCAATGTCAAATGCGTTTACCTCGATCACATTCTTCACACCCATGGCGCGGCAGATACCGGGAATGCTGATCGCATAGGTCGGGTCTCCCTGAAGGGTCTTTCCCGTGGCAGCGTGATCCTGATGTCCGGTCATGCCTGTCGTGGAGTTGTCCAGAATGATCACTGTGCCGGTAGCCTTGTTGTATACCATGTTCATCAGCGAGTTAACGCCAGTGTGCATAAACGTGGAATCGCCGATCACCGCAACCCAGTTCTTTATATAGTCTTTTCCTTTCGCCTTCTCCATCCCGTGAAGCGTGGAAATGCTTGAACCCATGCACATGGTGGTGTCAATGACGCTCAGGGGAGCAACTGCGCCGAGCGTATAACATCCGATATCTCCTGCGGCGTGCATTTTCAGTTTGCCGAGGACATAGAACACGCTTCTGTGAGGACATCCGGGGCAGAGAATGGGCGGTCTTCCCGGAGCGTCGGCCGGCTGTTTAAGATCAAGATCCTGCTTCAGGATCGCCTTACGGAGCATATTTGCACTGTATTCACCCTGCACCGTGAAGATCTCTTTTCCGATCACTTTGATTCCCCAGGACTTTACCTGCTCCTCGATCACCGGATCCAGTTCTTCCACTACATAGAGAGTATCTACTTTGGATGCAAAGTCCTCGATCAGCTTTCTCGGAAGCGGATTGACCATTCCCAGTTTCAGGACAGACGCCTCCGGCAGAGCCTCTTTCACATACTGGTACGGGATTCCGCTGGTGATCACACCGATCTTCGTGTCATTCATCTCCACCCGGTTCATGGGAAGGGTGTTTGCCGCCTCTGCCAATTCATTGTTCAGTTTCTCGATCGCAACATGGCGCACCTTTGCATTTCCCGGCATCATGACGTTCTTCTGGATATTTTTTACATACGGCTTATCCTCCGGCTCCATACGGTCCTTCAGCTCTACAAGTCCCTGAGAATGAGCCAGTCTCGTCGTAGTGCGGAAGATAAACGGGCGGTCGAATTTCTCGCTCAGCTCGAAGGCTTCTTTAAACAGATCTTTTGCCTCTGCACTGTCAGAAGGTTCTATCACAGGAATCTGAGCTGCACGAGCCACCATCCTTGTATCCTGCTCATTCTGAGAACTGTACAGACCCGGATCGTCTGCGACAACGATGACAAGTCCGCCGTTCACTCCCATATAGGACACGGAATAGAGCGGATCCGCAGCCACGTTCAGTCCTACGTGCTTCATACATGCCATGGAGCGGACGCCTGCAAGACTTGCCCCCACAGCCACTTCGGTCGCCACTTTCTCGTTCGGCGCCCACTCCTCGTATACATCGTCCCGGTACTGCACCAGGTATTCACTTATCTCCGTACTGGGTGTTCCCGGATATGCGGATGAGACTTTTACGCCTGCTTCATATGCTCCGCGGGCGATTGCCTCGTTTCCCAGCATGATCACTTTTTCTCCCATTTTATAATCCATCCTTTCGTAAATCTGTCACTCTCTTTGCCTTGCCCTCGAACCGTTTCAGAGAATTCGGCGCCACGAGGCGGATCTGTGTCGCGAGACCGAGCTGCGCCTTAAGCGCTTTCTTTATCCTTAATTCCAGTTCACTTAACTGTGCATAACTGTCAAGCAGTCTGTCATCTACCAGTTCCACAGTGATCGTCATCACGTCCAGTCTGTTCTTTCGTTCAACCAAGATCTCATAGTGCGGTCCGATCTCATTGATCTTGAGAAGGACTTCCTCGATCTGTGTCGGGAAGACATTCACGCCGCGGATCACGAGCATATCGTCCGCGCGTCCGGAGATATTCTCCATCCTGCACGTCGTGCGCCCGCATTTACATGGTTCGTACATCAGCCGCGTCATGTCTCCTGTGCGGTATCTCACCAGGGGCAGAGCCTCCTTGCCGAGACAGGTCATGACAAGTTCTCCTCTCTCTCCCGGCGGGAGTACTTCCTCCGTTTCAGGATCGATGATCTCCGGAATAAACCAGTCTTCATTCACATGCATTCCGCACAGCTCCGTGCACTCGCCTGCCACTCCAGGACCGCAGAGTTCGCTCATCCCGTAATTCTGAGTGCAGATAAAGTTTTTCCCCCAGACTTTATGCATCTCATCCCGCATGGGTTCAGTCATACCTTCTCCTCCAAAAAGACCGATATGGAGTTTCAGGTCTTTCTCCGGGTCGATTCCTCTCTTGCGCACTTCCTCACCCAGATGAAGCGCATAGGACGGAGTCGCCACAAGAAGCGTCACTCCCATGTCCTGCAGAAACATGATCTGCTTGTTCGTATTGCCGGACGACATCGGAATGACTGATGCCCCGATCTTCTCAAGTCCCCCGTGGAGACCAAGTGCACCGGTAAATGTCCCGTATCCAAAAGAAATCTGAGCCACATCATCCGCCGTCGCCCCGCCCATACAGGCAAGCCTTGCCACATTGTTCAGCCACATATCCAGGTCATTCCTCGTATACCCGACAACCGTCGGTTTTCCCGTTGTTCCCGAACTGGCATGATAACGGACGATTTCTTTCTTATCTACAGCAAAAAGTCCGTCGGGATAATTATCCCTGAAGTCCGATTTATATGTAAAAGGCATCCTCTTCAGGTCATCAAGAGTCTGAATGTCCTCCGGCTTTACTCCTGCCGCATCCATCTTCTCGCGGTAAGGCTTCACACGGT
>DWUT01000034.1 GCA_019120615.1 Candidatus Mediterraneibacter norfolkensis | reverse complement strand
TGTTTATCTCTATGTACGGAATTCACGGAGCCATGGCACCTATTATTGACAAAACCTCTGATCCTGTTATGTTTGAGATCTTCGGGATAAATTATTATGCCAAAGGGTTCGCATATGCATCCCGGTACTATTTCCGTGTCGCGCCCCTGATGTGCTCTCTGTTTCTGATTTTTCTGACGATGGATGTGGCAGACCTGGGAGCCGTAATGTGTAAAGCGGGGATTCCTTATCGTTTTGTATTTACCTTTATCGATTCTTTTCAGGTAATAACACTGCTCAATAAAGATATGGAACAAATCAGAGATGCACAGCGTGCCCGCGGATTGAACACAGAGGGCAATCTTATCCAGCGATTTAAAGCTTTTGTACCAATCATGGTTCCGGTAGTCGCAAATTCTATCGTAAAGGTTCAGGACCAGGCTATTGCCATGGAAACCAAAGGATTTAATTCCAAGTGCAGTAAAACTGTCTATCGTGAAATCGAGTACTGCAAAGGGGATTATGTTGTAAAGGCCGTTGGATTGATTCTGGCTGTACTTGCTGTTGGTTACAAAATCTGTACAGCAGCCGGCGTTATACCCTCGTTTTTCTCAAATATTATCTGATTTTTTGCTTTTGATGAAAGGGAGCATTGGGCATTAACCCCCTATGTCTCCCTTTCTTGACAAAGGAGAACTTATGCAACGTGACAATACTCATATTACGAAAGAACAGCTCTATGAAAAAAAGGAAAAATACTACAAACGCAATTTTTTTACGTTTATGTGCGAATCATTTTTCTTTTCGGCAGCACTCTCAATGTTTTCCGCAGAAAGCGTACTTCCTTCCTACGTAGCAAATCTTTCTGACAAAAGTATTTACATTGCGCTCATATCTGTGATTTACTACGGGGTTTCCTATGGAGCAACCTTTTTTTCCTGTCCGATCGGAGTAAATGCCAAAAGTCCGAAGTGGATCAGCATTGCCATCTGTTTTCTGCAGAGAGTAGGATTCTTTTTTATTTTTCTCTCCACATATATGGTCAGCGGCAGCAGAAATATCTCTCTGTTTCTGTTCTTTATGTCACTGATAATCTTTGCCTTAAGCAATGGGATGTCAACGCCTCTTTTTTCACAGGCTGTTTCAGCCAGTCTGCATAAAAACATAGGAACTTTTTATGGTTTTTACGGACTTGTCGGAGCCGGAAGCGGTATATTAGGGTCACTGATCCTGACACGCTGTCTGACCATTTATGATTTTCCCAAAGACTACCGAACGGCGTTTTTGATCGGCCTTGTCTCTGCTCTCATCGCGACCTGTGCCATGAGTATCGGAATAAAGGAAGTTACAGATGACAGAGAGTCCGTTAAGATTTCTTTAAAGGACGTCATTCCGATCAGCAGAAAGATTCTGAGTGAGAATACCGAGTTTTCATATTTTACAATCATAAAAGTTATTCTCGGTGCTGCGGAATTTGCTATCCCTTATTATATTATTATTGCATCCCTGAAGCCGGATACTCCAGATGGTTTTGTCGGAATCATGTCCACAATTTACCTGATCGCAAAGATGATATATTCTCTTTTCGTTGGACGTATAGGCGATAAATGCGGCCCCATAGCGATGCTGCTTACTTCATGTTTTTTCGGTGTGCTGGCAGCCCTGCTCGCAATCACAGCGCCTAACTGGCAGTTAACGATTCCTATGTACATTTTTCTGGCTTTTGCGACAAACGGTATCCTTCTTGCAAACAACACGGCATGCGTTGTTTATTCCCGCAACAAGTTTGTGCCGATCTATAATACGACCGTAAGTCTGCTCTCTGCCCCGATTTATATCATCGTGTCTTTCGGCGGGGCCAAAATTGCGGATACCTTTTCGTATAATGCTATGTTTGCTCTGGCATTTGCCGTCTATCTGACCGGCATGATACTTTGTATTTATTTCCGAAAAAAAGCTGCAAAAACTGCAGCAGAAAGGAGACAGCTATGAACAATATTTTATTAGTCTCTCACTGTATTCTAAATACGGCATCTAAAGTAGTACTCTATGACAAAAAAGAAATTGAGGCAGAAGAAGATCTTCGCCGCAAATTTGTAGGTGAAGCACTTCGTAAAGGCGTTCAGTTTATACAGCTTCCATGCCCTGAGTTTACATTATATGGCTCACGGCGCTGGGGACATGTCAGCACACAATTTGATAATCCCTTTTTCAGAGATCACTGCTCAAAACAGCTCGATCCTGTTATCCTTCAGCTTAAAGAATATGTGGCACACAAGGATCGTTTTCATGTAATCGGAATACTTGGAATCGACGGCAGCCCCAGCTGCGGAGTTGACCGCACCTGTTTTGGCCAATGGGGCGGAAGCTTTGGTGAACGAACTGATTTAAAGGAAACTCTGGACAGTGTAAAATGCGCCGCCGGGAGCGGTGTGCTGATCGATGTCCTGAAAAAGCGGCTGGAGACTGAAGGTCTGACCCGGGAAGTACCTGTCGTCGGTCTTTTTGCTGCAGAGCCTGAGAAATGTATGGCTCTGCTTGAAAATCTATAATACCTTTAATTATTCAAGGAAGGAGGAAAACAGAAATGAAACGTGTTTTTTTAATCGTACTGGACAGTGTGGGAATCGGAGAGATGCCTGATGTCGCAGAGTATGGGGATGAAGGAAGCAATACATTAAAGGCAGCTTCAACAAGCAGCTATTTCTCCATGCCTTCCATGCAGAAGCTGGGACTGTTCAACATAGAAGGAGTTGACTGTCGTCCGCCAGTTTCCGGCTTTCGCGGTGCTGTAGCAAGATTGACTGAGTCTTCAAAAGGAAAAGATACCACTATAGGACACTGGGAAATCGCAGGGATAATATCGGACTCCCCAATGCCTACTTTCCCTCATGGATTTCCTGATAACCTGATCCATGCACTGGAAGAACAGACCGGGAGAAAGGTCCTTTGCAATAAACCCTATTCCGGTACTGATGTCATTCGGGATTACGGGGAAGAACATATGAAAACAGGCGCTCTTATCGTATATACTTCGGCAGACAGTGTATTCCAGATTGCGGCTCACGAATCTGTTGTTCCCATAGATGAGCTTTACCACTGCTGTGAGATTGCAAGGGCACTGTGCACCGGGAGCTACGGCGTAGGACGGGTTATCGCCAGACCTTTTGAAGGCACTCCGGGAAATTTCAGGCGAACTTCCAGGCGTCATGATTTCTCTCTTGTCCCGCCTCATACTACAATGCTGGATGTTCTGAAAGAGAATGGGAAGTCTGTTCTTTCTGTTGGGAAAATCTACGATATCTTTGCAGGAAAAGGAATCACAGATTTCGTACGCACATCCGGAAACAGCGAAGGGATTGAGCGCACACTGGAATTTCTGGATAAAGACTTTGAAGGTCTCTGCTTCACAAACCTTGTAGACTACGACATGCTGTACGGACACCGGAACGACATTGACGGCTATGCTAAAGCCTTAACAGAATTTGATGAACGTCTCCCACAGATTATCGAAAAACTCAGAGAAGATGATATTCTCATGATCACCGCAGATCATGGCTGTGATCCCAGCACTCCGTCCACTGATCATTCCAGGGAGTATACCCCTCTGGTAATGTATGGAAAACCTCTTAAACAGGGAATCAATCTGGGAACCCGGAAAACCTTTTCGGATATTGCAGCTACAATACTTGAGTTCATGGATCTTAAAGGAAATATCAATGGGTCCAGCTTTTGGAAGATCATAAAAAAATAAAGGAGATCTGTAATGGAAAAAGAGTATATTTTAAGTAAAGTAGATCATACTCTGCTGAAGCAGCAATCTACCTGGGATGAGATCAAGGCTGTCTGTGATGATGCAGTCTATTACAATACTGCATCTGTCTGCATTCCCCCGTCTTTTGTAGATCGCGCAAAAAAATATGTTGGAAACAAAACAGCAGTGTGCACAGTGATCGGGTTTCCAAATGGCTACAATACAACAGCCGTAAAAGAATATGAAACAAAAGATGCTCTGGAAAACGGAGCCGATGAAATCGATATGGTCATTAATATCGGAGATTTAAAGAGCAGGGAATATGATAAAATTGAAAAAGAAATCTGCAATTTAAAGAGAATCTGCGATAATAAAATATTAAAAGTCATTATTGAAACCTGCCTGCTTACAAATGAAGAAAAAATTAAAATGTGCGAACTGATAACACGCTGCGGAGCAGACTATATTAAAACCTCTACCGGCTTCTCTGCTTCAGGCGCAACGTTTGAGGATGTTGCACTTTTTTCTGAGCATATCGGTTCTCAGATAAAAATTAAAGCCGCCGGAGGGATTCAATCATTTGAAGATGCGGAAAAATTTATCGCACTTGGAGCATCACGTCTCGGGACAAGCCGCCTTGTTAAATTAATGAAAAATGAAACAAATCCAAATGGATATTAACTGTCTCAAAATGAATGCACTCGGAAAAACTCCGAGTGCATTCTCACATTCTGTATATAATTGTCCATGTACCTTCAAAACCACATACAAAGAATCAAATCTTCATCCATTCACCTATTCCGCTTTGGTTATGCCCTCGACC
>DWUT01000006.1 GCA_019120615.1 Candidatus Mediterraneibacter norfolkensis | reverse complement strand
CCACCCAGGTGGGAGATGTACTGGAGCTGGAAGTAGGAGACCGGGTCTGGGAAGGACAGCGGCTGACTGCATATGAAGGATACATGGGAGAAGCGTATGCCCGGGAACAGGGCGTAGAGCCGGAACAACTGGAAAATACAGAGCATATGTCCTTTACTGTAGTGGGAATTTACAGTACGACCCCCAATATGCACTACGGGACAGTGAGTTATGAACTGATCGCCGGACCGTCTTCTTCAGGAAGCCTGTCCGAATATCACGATGTGTATATCCGGACACAGGATCCTGCGGACATCTATGATTACATGGAAACCATTGAATGTGATGCGACATCTACCAATGAATCTCTGCTCCGCTGGTATGGGGTGGCGGATAACGACAATCTTCAGGAAATCCTGACAGGGCTGTGCGCCATCGTGATCGGCATCATCATGGTTGGGGCTGTATCGCTGATTTATAATGCGTTTGCCATTTCTTTGAGAGAGCGGACCGTGCAGTTCGGACTTCTGGCCTCTGTGGGAGCAACAAAACGTCAGCTGAGCCGTTCTCTGCGGTGCGAGGCACTGATTGTCAGCTGCGTGGGGATCCCGGTTGGATGCGTCGCGGGAATCGTCGGGATCGGGATTACTCTTCATTTCATTGGAGCCGGGCTGGCAAGCTGGATGTTTGGAGGAACGGAGATGGATATCCCCCTTCGAATTTCCTGGATTTCCGTACTTGTGGCGGTTGCAGTAGCATTTGCCACAGTGATGATCTCGGCGTGGATTCCCTGCCGGAGAGTGCGGAAGATCTCTCCCATTGAGGCGATACGTTCGGCCCAGGATATCCGGATAAAAGGAAAAGAAGTGAAGACGTCAAAGCTGTTCTACAGAATCTTTGGTCTGGAGGGAATGCTGGCTCAGAAAAACTATAAGAGAGATCGGAAGAAATACAGGAGTACGGTAGCTTCCCTGACCATGAGCATTGTCCTGTTTGTTTCCGTTTCATCCTTTGGAAAATATCTGGTGGACACAGGGAGTTTCGTGCTGGAGATGCCCGATGTACAGGTGATCTGGAGGGTGTCAGACGGAGAGCTGGAAAGCGTCAGCGGAGAAAGTGACAGCGGGGAGAATGCCGGCGGAGAAAATATAGGTGAAGTGAATGATGACGGCGAGTATGTCAGTGGACAAGTAAAGAAGCTGGCAGAGCAGTATGAAGAAGTAACTCTGGTACAGGAGTACAGTACGCCTTATAACACGGTGCAGATTGCAGGCGGATCCGGCAGTCTGGACGAGAGGTTTATACAGTACGGATATGGATGGAATGCTGACACCGGCAGGGATACGTTGGATGCCAGCTTGATGATCCTTCCAGATGAAGTATTTGAAACTCTGGACGGAGCGGAGAAAGCCGGAGATACAGACGGTGTGCCTGTCCTGTACCCCTCATCTTTGCGGGTATACAACGGAGATACCCAGCGCTATGAGCGTGTGCCTGTGTTTTCGGATTCATCGGAGAGCGCGGATTTGGTGATGCAGTATACAGAGTACGATGAGGAGGGCAATGAGACTGTACACCCGTTGGGAAATGTGGAGCTTCTGGGGAGTTATGACAGCCTTCCCCCAGGCGTTTATGACGATTCGGGATATATGGTTCTATTGCTGACGAGTGAGAGCGCATATGAGAAATATATCGGTAGTCAGGAGGATCTGATGGGGCGGCTCTGGTATATTGGAATCCAATGTACGGATCATGCTGCGGTATACCGAGAACTGTCTCAGGATATGGAGCAGAGCGGCATTGCAGGAAGCGTGTATGATAATGCGCAGAGTTACGAACAGGACCGTCAGATCATGACAGCTATCAGCGTGCTGTCTTACGGATTCATCATTCTGATCTCCCTGATCGCAGTGGCAAATGTGTTCAATACCATTTCTACAAATCTGATGCTCAGGAGAAAAGAGTTCGCCATGCTTCGTTCCGTGGGAATGCAGAAAGGCGGATTCCGGAGGATGATGTGCTATGAATGCCTGATCTATGGGCTTCGTTCCATCCTGTACGGAGTGATCCTGTCCCTTCTGGTGAGCTTCCTGATCTACCGGGTGCTGGCAGGAGGAGTGGATACAAATTATCTAGTGCCATGGGAATATATCGGAATTGCTGTTGGCTGTGTATTCCTTGTGGTTGGGCTGACCATGATCTATACAATGGGGATCATACAGAAGCAGAATATCATTGATGAACTAAAGATGAGCTGAGAAGCATTTCAGAAATCAGACAGGGGCGCTGTGATGACACGGCGCCCCTGCTTTCATAAAACATATTTATCTGCATTTATCATTTTTGTTTCAGCCAGATTTAACAATATCCCGAGCATACCGCTTGGTTCGCCGTTCTCTTCCCGGCTGCCAATCTGCGGCACGTTAGTGCTCTTCTGATATACCGCAGCTTTCTGGTTTTCTGTGCAATCTACCCTGGAACAGTTAACGATCTCAACATGGTCAAGAATATCCTGGGGAGTAATATTCTCCTCGATTGTAAGGACAGCACTGTTCCGGATTAGAACACCCGGCGGTGAGGCGGTAAGGATATCTTTATCTAAGACGATCCGGGGACTGTTCTCGAGTATGCGTCTCTTTTCTTCTTTGACAACTTTAACAGAACTGCATTCTACGTCAAATTGATAAAAATCTTCTGCAAGATTTTCAGGAACAAGAATGGTTCCTGATACATACAGTTTTTCAAGTCGGGACAGAAGTGGAATGCTTCCTTCGGTAAGAGTCAGATCTCCCCTGAAGAAAAGTCGATTCCCGTATTTCTTCAGAAGACTTTCGCTAAGCTCTTTACCGGTATCAACAAAAACATATCCTTGGGGAATTACTTCCATGGAAGCTGTCTCATTGAAAAGTTCCAGTGCGTCCGCTGCTTTTTCTGCAGGGACAAAAAAGCGGGGAGAGATAAACTGCACTTTTTTATCCCGTAAAGTCCCCAGATCTATGCCGGGGGCGATCAGACGAATCTCCTGTTCCGCATAGTATTTCTGTCCTTCTTTTGCACGGAGATGAAAATACTCATCCGGTGTAAATACGGGAGGGAGAACAACACAGTCATCCGGATAGGTTTTTATTTCTCCTGTTACATAAAGATCTTTTATGCAGGTGAGGAGAGAGGCAGGACACAGGAGTGAGCCGGTTACATTCACTGCCCGCAGAGTTTCAAGCGTCTGCCTGGAAGTGTCGGAGTGGATCAGCAGATCCCCATTGACTGCTAGGACAGTATCTGCCGGAAAGACG
>DWUT01000005.1 GCA_019120615.1 Candidatus Mediterraneibacter norfolkensis | reverse complement strand
TGATCTCGTTATATACCTTCCCGGACACAAACGCCCGTTCCAAAGGAACAAACCTTAATTTCGCGTCGACTTCACTAATCTTCCTGTGGTCGGTGCCATACAACACATAATCTGCACAGAAATAGTATGTAGGCCTCCAGTCTGTCCTGTCAAACAGCATATAGATACGATTCGCGGCAAATGTGATCTCCCCTTTGAGAAGTTCCAGATCCTCTGCGGTAAGGCTTGGGCCATTCCCTATCACAAAACATCGTTCGCCCTTATGCTTGTTTTTTAAATGGAGTCCGGCTAACCTCTGTTTCCAGTCTTTAAACGGCTTCTTTCCGATTTCCCGGGCAAAAAATCCCTCCACATCCAGATCTGGATAACTGCTTACAATGTCATACATATAGCACTCCATATCTTTAAGTTCCGGGATATCCTTTAACTGATGGTATATTTCCAAATAGAACGTACAAGTGATCAATATCACATACTTTTCCACAATGATACTTTTCAGGGCATCGGCACTTTTTACATGAAATTCCCGCCCTGAATACTGAAACATTTTCCCCTGCTTTTTCTCATCGTTATCTACAAAAAAGGCAATATGCTCTTCCAGGTGTTTTATCTTTTTTATTTCATAATTAATCATTAAGGCTCCCGCCCCAAAGCACACTACTTTTCTTCCATTCAGATTTTCTATAAATTGTTCTGCACTACAGTTTTTCAGCTTCATTCTCTTCTCGCCTTTCTTAAAAGCCCTGTCGTATATTCATGTATCTTTCTTCCCGCTGTTCCGTCCGGGTTGGCATACTTGCTTCTTGTCTTCTTCAACTGCCTCTCCCTGTACTCCAGAATGACATCCAAATATCGGAAGAAGTCCTCCATGCAGCACTGGGCATCTGCCATTTCCTGTTCTACTTCCTCTTTTGTCTCTAACATTACATAGTTAAGCCGCCTCTCTTTGCCGGTAAATACGTCCATAACTTTTCTCATATTTTCTGCATTTCTAACCGAAACAGATTCGCTCCCCACATTCTCTATATTCTGGATCAATACTGGTTTCCCCAGGAACTCCAGCATCATCACCACCGAACTGCTGTCCCCATAGCATGCATCCACCCACATAAGGGCCCGATCCAGATTCGCGGTATCGTCATAAATCCCATATCCCTCATTGACATACCCTTGTATGATCTCCTCATATTCTTTGGCAAGATGAGGGCGCATGGACTGAAGGGTCTGCAAAAGCAGCGGATGGGGACGGAACCACACCAGTACATCCTGGCTGTTTTGAAAGAATTCAAACACTTCTCTTATCTTTCGCAGGTATACTCTCCCCTGGTCGCCTTTCGCGTTCAGCGCGCCGAGGATTGTAAGGTTATAAAGCACAATCTTTTTTCCCTGGTTCTGGGCATCTGTAACAAGCTTCTCCCATTTCTCCGGAAGCGGATAGTCCTCTTTCCTGGTGTTCACCAGTTTATCCAGCTTAGGCGATCCCATAGATATGATCTTTTCCTTCGCTGTCTTCAGCGTTATACCTTCAATATCACTTGATTCTAGGAAATCCTCTATACATGCATCCTTAAGCTGCTCTGACTGCACAAACATCATATCCGAAAACAGGACGCCGGGCGTATTGCCCGTCATCCCAGGCGCCGGGTTTCCCGCGGAAATATAATATGGCACATATACCAGGCAGTCCGTCAGTTCTCTCAGCCTTTCCGCATAATAATCCGGATGAACGCTTGTAACCCGATTCTGCATATCATAAGGATTCATGATATAGATAATATCCGGGTGCCGTACCTCCACGTTATATTTCTTCCAGTCTACCAGTTCGTAAGTGTCTGGGTAACACCCCTCGCCCTCATAGTGCATCTCTCCAAAGGCTCCGTTTGGATACTTGTCGTAATAGGGGATTGGGATAAAGTACGCGTCGCAGGACGGATCCTCCTTTGCCGCAAAGTAGATGCTCTCCAGGCAGTCGCTCATACTCGCCTTATAGCAGAAGAATGCAATCTCAAGGCGCACCGGAACCGTCAGCCTGACACTGCTGTCCACAGCTGCCAGCGCTTTCTGTAGCAGGCGGTAGATCCCCGACGGATTCTGCGGTTCTTCCTGCAGCACATTCTCGTAAATACGGTAGCATGTCTCACAGTATTCTTCGATCGGCCGGAGAGAAGGCGCCTCTTCTCCTTCGACCTGTTCAATCAGGTTTCCCGCCTGTATGGCCCCCTCCTGACAGTCATTCAAGAGCTGTAGGACATTCTCCTTCCGTCCCTCCGCGATCTGTTTTCTTATTTCCTCATGTACTTTCCCCATCAGGGCTAATGTTTCTTCAATCTGTGTTTTCTGAGCTTTTCTCATTCGCGCTCCTCTCCTTCACTTGAGAAATTTTCCTGCGGAACAGTTTGCCATATGCGGCGCACGGTTCATTCCCCATCTTTTCGAAAGCCTTTATCCTTCTTTCACTGACAAGCATACAGTATAGGTCTTTCCCCTCTTTTCCCAGATCGTTGATCATAAACGACTCCAGAAAAGCACCGTATAACGTGTTTCTGTAATCAGCGTGGACCATAGCCAGACTTTCTACCGCGTATCTTTCTGTTTCCAGATTCACTCCGTCATGGCCGACGATACGCTCTCCGTCTCTCATGATATAACTCCGTCCGATCCCCCGGCGAAGCCTGTCCTCTAACTCCTCCGCCAGTTTGTCCTCCCTGTATGAGTGGGCGAAAAAGTCACTTGTCATCAGCAGCGCTGCAATTTTTTTCGCGTCAGACGCCGACGCCCTCTCGATTTTCACCGGAGATTTCAGTTCACGGTATTTCTTTAACCTGAAAACATATCCGTATTCTACATCATACGTTTTATGAAGCCGGCTGTATAGAACTTCTGCGATTTCCCGCTGGGAAGAGATCCGATCGGCGTCTGTCTCCTCTGCTTTAGCGATAACTTCATCCAGATCATAATCAAGATTTTTGCTATATACATGCGCCCCTGTAAAATACTTCATCACTACAGCGTTGATTTTTCCTGCCCTTTCCCCATACCACACGGTTATATTAGGATCATCAATTCCGTACCGGACCATATCCCCGTACAGATACAGACAGTTTGGAAGGTCGTCCTCCATATATGACAGGACTCTGTCAAAGCTTTCTTTCGTAACTCTATGCATACCATATCTCCGTTCTTCTCATTAATTATCCATCAGTTCTCTCAGGGCTTTCAGCAGGATATCATTATCCTCCGTGTCCCTCACCGCAACTCTCAGGTAATTCCTCCCACCGACTTTTTCTGAAATATCCTTTACAAAGAGATTATATTTCTGGATCAGTTTTTTTGTGATGTACTGTGAAGTGTGCTCTCCTGTGATCTCCAGCATGATGTAATTTGCCTGGGAGGGGATCGGCCTTATCCCCCGTATCTTTTTGAGTTCATTCCAGAATCGTTCCCGCTCTTTTCTCAACAGTTCCAATGCGCAGACATAATCGCGGGTGTATTTCTCCGCAATCTGCATATAGAATTCTGCGAATGAATTGATATTCCAAATTGGCAGATCTTTCTTTATAATCTCAATCATATTCCTGTCGCCGGAAGTCAGCACGCCAAGCCGCAGCCCGGGCACGCCGTAGGACTTGGAAATGCTTTTAATCACATATAGATGAGGGTTATCCTTTAAAATTTTCTGGTCTATCAGGCTATTATCACTCTCCACAGCAAAATCCGCAAACGACTCGTCGATAATGAGCCTGACGCCTCTCTCTCCCGCCCACCCGGTAAGTTCTATCAAATCCGCTTTGCTAATGTAATTCCCCGACGGATTGTCAGGATTGACTACCACCAGATTCTCAATCTGCTTATCCGCGAAAAAAGTGGTCAGATCTTTTATTCCGTAGTGAAAATCCGCATTATCAGGAGTAAACATAACAGAGTCCTCTTTCTTATACCTGTTAGGATACTCCGCAAAGGTAGGATTCACGAACCCTGTTTTCCCGCTGATGTTGAGCATCAGTGACTTGATGAGCTCTGCCGCGCCGTTTCCTATAACAATATTCTCCTGATGCACATTGAAGTTTTTCGCCGCCAGCAGAGAATTGACGCGCATACCTGACGGATACTGGCTGATCAGACACTCGAAGCTGGATTTCATCTCCTCCAATAACCGCTTTGGCGGAAAATACGGATTTACAAGGTAGCAAAAATCGATCAGCTGCGGGTATCTCCAGTAACCGCCGAACCTTCTCTGCAGAAGTCTTGCCTTTTTATTATCATCCGCCGCAAACATAGACTCAGCAATATCAAGATCCTGGATATCGTCAATCTCATACCAGCACTGCCCGTCAAGTCTTTTCGCCTTGATACCGGGATTGTCCAGCACGGCGATTACCCTCAGGACTTGTTCATAATATTCATTATTGCCCAGCGCACTGGAATAAGCCTCAAGAAACGGAACATAGTGCGTCTCTGAAAAATGTCTGCTGAACTTGTATATGTTTACAGTCTTGTAATAGCTGTCTTTTTCTCTGAAATCAAAATTCTTACCCGGCACAAAGGAAATGATATTATCATTTTCGTCTATTTTAATGCACGTGCCGTCCATCCAGCTCTCATATTTATCCACAAGGGCAAGGGTATCCCTCTCATCCTGCATCAGAATATCCAGCACGCTGTCCTCAAAGATAATATCCGATTCCAGAAGAATTGTATCCTCCTGCGTCAGATATCTCTTTGCCAAAGTAAGTGAATATATATTGTTTGTCCTGTCATATATAGGGTTATTTACATATACGACCGGAGTCTGTATTCCCAGTGTCCCGATAAAGTCAACGAGTTTCTGTCCCTCATAGCCTATGACGATTACGATACGGGACAGATGGTGCTTCTCAAGCTGTCCGAGCATACGCTCTATCATAGTGATTCCATTGACCTTCACCATGCATTTTGTGTTATTTCGCGTCAGTTCTTTCAGCCGTTTTCCCATTCCGGCAGCTAATATAATCGCCTGCATCCTTTTCTCCATCCATCTTTAAATTTCTATGTGCGTGCAACAATCCGTGACATGGTGCGGATTAAATCATATCCATCCCAGACCAGCGAGAAGTCCATGGCACGCCCTACAGGAACAATGCGGTCTACGCCGTTTACACCGGCTTCCGCCACAATCTTCTCAATCTCTCTCCCGATGTTTCCCACATAGGATATGGTCTGACACTTCTCTTCGCAAAGCGCCAGCATATCAGTCAGCACTCTCATCCGGTACTCGAAGAAGAACCCACTATGATACCGATACGCCCTGATGCTCTTATCCAGTTCTGAGAGTTCCACCCGCACAAGATTATTTTTTATTAAATTATCTTTTCCCCGTTCTCCGCATATACGGCACTTCTGTTTCATAGCAGCCATGCAGAAAGCGTCCAGCTTTCCCACGGCCTGTACAGCCTGCAGTTCATATCTTTCATCCGCCAGCGCCTGCAGTTCTTTCCAGAAAATATCCCTCGCCTTTTCCACAGATTTCCCTGTCCAGAACACGATGTGAGGCGATGTACATGCATTCTGGTCTGAAAGATAGGTATCATTATAAAAGCCTGAAGCAACGCTCCTTTTATCCTCCAATGCCATATAATCATCGCTCTGTATGACACAGAAAGAAAACCGGTCTGCAAATGTAATGTCAAACGCCCTGGCAGGAATCTCTGATCTGCGTATTTCCCGTATCGTATCGTCCCCGCCCCAGATTACCCTCACATTGCAGTATCGTGACAGTATATCTGTATACCCGGAAGCCTTATCATATCTGATTGGATATGCGTATCGGTACATATCGGGATATTTTTCAAACGTCTTCTCGATTGCTCCGCATATCAATTCAGCCTGTACGGAATCTTTCCCCGGCAGACGCACTACATTCTTATTACCCGCCAGAAGTCCTGCCGCCAGTGAAAAGGCAAAGTTCACGGGCACATTGGACGGGGCAATGTGGAATATGAGCCCCCGTCCAAGCCTGTTACATGAGTCCTTATATTTCTCCGCATAAGAAACAAGAGCGGCTTTCCTGCACCAGTACGCAAAAGCAACGACGTCCGGATAAGGGCGGGCCACCTTGAAAAGCTGAGTGGACAACTCACTTAAGAACTCCACTGCCTTTTCTGAAAAAGGTCTGAGCGACGGTGCTACCTCCATCTCCTTGATGCGTTCCTCGTTAAAATCTAACTGCATAGGTATCCGAACACCCCCTTATCTCGGCATTTTTCAGTCTGCCAAACACCTTAAAATATTTCCCTTTCCTCCCACATGGACAGTCGTCCTCCCCCAGAATCACGCCCTCATCTTCTGTCAGAAGTGAGTGCCCGGGATAAGACTGAGGGATGGAGGATACGACCTGCAGGATCCCTTTTTCCCCTACATCACATTTTGAAAAGTCCTCTGTCCTCCGGGTAATAATATCCGAAAAAATACTGGCATGAAGATGGCCGTGCTCACATTCCATATAAATGCATCCGGTCTGCTCTGCCATGCCATAATAATCATGTACACTGTTAATCCCGCATGTATCCAGCAAAGCCTTTTTAAACATCTCTGTTGAAATATTTTCAGACGCAAGCTTCTTCCATCCACCGCCGTGGATCAGTATCCCATTGGACAAATCCAATGTCCCGGCAGGAAGTTTTCGGAGTTCCCTGTAAAAATGCTGCCATATTATAAAGGTAAAACCGAACAGCAGGACGCTCTGCCCCTGATATTTTTCCGCAAATTCCCGGACGGCATGCATATTCAGCGTCATATCATCGTTTAAGGCAAAAATCCTTTTTGTCCCGAATATGGAGAATCCCAAGATGCCCGCTCCCCTGGCCGAGAACATGGTCCTATCCTTAATGACAGAAGGGCAGTCGATGATGAGCAGCGGCATCCGGGACGCCCCGGTAAAACTACTGAATATCTTTGCCAGAACTTTCTGCTGTAAAAAGGAAGTTTCCCTGTCAAGAAAAATTCTGGACACAGCCTGCCCTGTCGTTCCTGAAGAAGTCATTACTTTAAAAACATCTTCATCGGGAATACTTTTCAGGGGAACTTTCTTAAATAAACTAACCGGAAGGAACGGTATCTCATCATACTCCGTTCCCTCTTCCATACGAAAACCCATGGCGTCCAGAATATCCCTGTATTCCTCACAGTTCTTGTAGTGAGCGGCTGTCAGCTCTCTTATACGGGGAGAAAGCAGTCCGCGCTTTTCTGTCTTATTTAACGAATATGGCTCATACTGAAAAAAATCATCCATCATAGCAAAGGCTCCCTATATTATATTTTTTGAGAATCTCAATGCCTTTTTCGTAGGAGGAAAAATCAATAATATCGTCTGTATCCATTATAATGTCAAAAGCCTCTTCAAGCATGGCTATCATTGTCATATGCCCGACAGAATCCCATTCCTGCACGGACTGATATTCGAGCCCTTTTAACTGTTCCTCATTCACCTGAAATGATTCCATCATGATTTCATTGTATTTTTTAAGATTATCCATGTCTGTCACTCCTCGTTAGTTACTGCCTTATATTTCCTGGTATTTTTGGTAGATTTTATCTGCTATAGTTCTTCCGGTGAGTCCTTCCTGTTCAAGAAGAAATTCATAAGACGCAGCATGGGGATATCTGTCCCTGATCCCTATCATCATCTGCTCCGGTGCATCGGGTAAAGAGCTAAGAACCTCTGCTACTGCGGAGCCGAGACCGCCCAGAGTACTGTGTTCCTCCGCCGTTACAACCAGCCGGGTTTCGCATGCATTTTTAACCGCTTCTTCGTCCAGCGGTTTGATTGTATGAACATCTGTCACACTGACAGATATTCCCTGCTCTTCTAGCAGTTTGGCAGCCAGCAGAGATTGATAAACCATCGTCCCTGTGGCCAGGATTGCCACATCGCTGCCTTCCCTGAGTGATATAGCTTTTCCTATTTCAAAATCATAGTCTCTTTCATACACGATCGGATTATTCAGACTGCCTGTCAGTCTCAGATATACCGGTCCGTCCATACGTGCCGCTGCTTCTGTCGCTTTCACCGTCTCCGTGCAGTCGGCAGGCGAGAGTATTGTAATGTTGGGGATGCTCCTCATTACCGCTATGTCCTCTATACTCATGTGGGTCGGTCCCAATATACCTACGGAATACCCGGCCGTAAGCCCGACCAGCTTGATATTCAGATTCATGTAGCCCATATTTACCCGCACCTGGTCAGCGCACCTCATTGACGCAAATGTGGCATAAGTAGACGCGAAAGGAACCAGTCCCTCTTTTGCCATTCCCGCTGCAACACCCACCATGTTCTGCTCGGCAATTCCCAAATTGTAAAATTTATCAGGATACTTCCCACTGAACCTGACAAGACAGGAATAAAATTTAAGGTCTGCCGTGAGTACAACTATATCATCGTTTACAGCCGGCAGTTCCATAGCCGCCATACCGTATGCTCCGCAGCTTCCAAGTCTGGACCATATCTTTATATTAGCTGGTGAGTAATTCATTATAGGCCTCCTCCTGCTCCCGCATTGCTTTTTCATAGTTCTGTGCAGACAAACTGGCGTTATGCCAGGCTGGGTTATTTTCCATAAATGAGACACCTTTTCCCTTTACCGTATCCGCAATAACAGCTTTTGGTCTGCTGCTTCCAACACTCAGCACTTCGAACAGTTCTTCTACTGAATGGCCGTCTGCTTTATATACATCCCATCCAAAAGCTTTCCATTTTTCTTCCAGACTGCCCAGAGACAGAATTTCATCTGTCTCGCCGTCATACTGAAGGTGGTTCTTATCTATAACAGCCGTCAGATTGTCCAGTTTAAAATGGCTGGCTGACATTGCGCTCTCCCACACAGAGCCCTCATCGCACTCTCCATCGCCCAAGATTACATACACATGTGCTGGATTGTTTTTCTTTTTTAATGCCAGAGCCTGGCCCACGCCAAAAGAAAGACCCATGCCAAGACTCCCGCTCGAACATTCAATCCCTATTTCCATATTGAGAGATGGATGTGCATACAACTGGGTTTCATTTTTTTTAAAAGTAGTCAAATCCGTGAGAACACCTATTTGCTTTAGCGCAGCATAAAGAGCCATACATCCATGTCCCTTGCTCAAAACAAGCCGGTCCCTCTGTGCCCACATAGGATTATTGGGATCATACTTCATTACTGCAAGATAAAGCACCGCCATGATTTCCACCATAGACAGGGCTCCGCCTGCATGTGCCCCTGTTCCCTCGGCAGAATAGGTCATTTCTATAATATCCTTCCGCATATCGACAGACGCTTTTTTGCACAACCACATTTGCTCTTTTTTATCATCAGTCATAAATTGTTTACGATATAATGTGTTCATCGCTGGCTCCTTTTCCTGCATACTCTGCATCCATTTTTTTATATCGGATTTTTCCTGATTCATTCCGCAAAATCTCCTGTACAACAAATACTTTGAAGAGATTCCTAAAAATGCCTGTTTTTGCTGATATAAACTTAAGCACTTGCGTCTTTTTACTTTCATCTGTGATATAGATATTCATCCTTTGATCCGTCCCGGAACAGGCACACTCAATATTAAATTCCTGCTGAATTAGCCTTTCAGTTTGATCAAGACTTACTCTATAACTGAGAAGTTTCAGGAAACGGGACAATCTTCCAGTTATATAGTAACAGCCGTCTACATCCCGGCGAGCCAGGTCTCCTGTATGATACTCTCCATTAAACTCGTCCCCCTTCATCAGATCCTTCTTGCAGACTGCATAACCCATCGTGACATTTGGCCCTTTATAGCACAGTTCGCCCTCTGCAACCGTATCTGTTAATTCCTTTCCATTTTCGTCAACAAGAAACAGTTCGCCCTCTGGAATCGCTCTGCCGATACTTCCGATCTTAGTCATTGCCAGCTCAGGGGGAAGACAGGTTATACGCGCAGAGGTTTCAGTTGTTCCGAACGATGCGATAAATCGTCTCCCTGTTTTCTGAGCGTATTCTGCAAGCTGCATAAACCGTTTTTCTGTCAGCTTCCCACCTCCCTGGGAGAAAGTACGAAGATCGGGCAGATCCATCTGTTCAAAATGGAGTCGGCACAAAATGTCGTAACTAAACGGAACGCCGGTAAAGTTCGTCCCCCGTTCCTTTTTAATATAATCCCAAAATTCACGACTTAGCAGATTATGAGTAGTAAGAAGGGCTGTCGCGCCGACATACAAATGGGTATTGATTACATTCAGTCCCATCGTATACTGCATTCCAAGGTCACAGATCGCCCGCTCGTTTTCCGTCCATCCAAATGCATCAGCCACATTCTTTGCGTTCGCCTCCAGGTTTCCTTTTTTATAGCGGACAAGTTTAGGACTTCCCGTTGTTCCGGATGTCGTCATGCAGAGCTGGAGATTTTCATTCATCGGATAAAGCTCATTTTCAGTCTTTAGCAAGGCATAACCATATATCTCAAATACCTTTTTAAACTTAAATCTATGTTCTTCCTCCACAGGTGTCCAGATATATGCCGGTGTATAGATTTCCAACAGAGTTGATAACAGTTTATCGTCAATTCCAGCACTCAATGTAACAGGTACAGCCCCGTGCTCCACAAATCCTAGATAGCCTACCATGGAACCCACATTATTTTTGCAAAGGCTAAATACCAGTGAATGAGGCCTGGCCTGTCCGCCAACAACATCTAGCAGTTCAGCTAATTTCCCATATGTAATGCGGTTTCCCTCGCTGTCAACCAACGCCACGGAATTGCTTTTCTGTTTATCAATATTAAGAAACATGCATTGCTTCCCTCCATTTTCCACTAATTCGTGATACAAAGCAGAGGTCATCTCCCCTGCATTATAGCCACAGAGAATGTCACATTCATTTTTTATTGACATTTTTTCCGGCCAGTAGGAATTATAAGACCACTTCATGGTGTCCTATTACATAATTGTGCATCCATCAACAGCTAAAACCTGTCCAGATATGTAACCGGAATAATCCGATGCCAGCAAGAGACAGCCGCCAGCAATATCATTTGGCTGAGCAATTCTTCCCATGCATATGTTTCTGATTCTTCCCTGCAGTTTTTCCTTATCCACCTGTTCCATCAATTCGGTCTTCGTCAAACCAGGCGCTATAGCATTCACCCTTATTTTTTTCGAGGCAAGTTCTTTAGCTGCAGATTTTGTAAGCGCGACAACAGCGCCTTTCGTTGCAGAATAGACAAGCTGACCTGAATTTCCTCTGAGGCCAACCACAGATGAGATATTGATAATGCTTCCACCGTTCTCGTTGCGGCCCATAATACGACTCACTGTCTGGATCATTTCAATCATCCCATAAACGTTTACCTTGAACATCTTTTCCATGTTCTCACGGGAAATCATCCCAATCAACTCATTGAACTCAACAGCGGCATTATTCACCAGGATATCAATATGGCCAAATTGTTTCTTGACCATCATCACGTTCCTGCGTACTTCGAAAGCATCCGAGATATCAAAATAATATGGATGGAGATGCTCCTGATATCCACTTTTCTCAATCCATTCGTCAGCGGAGCCTGCTTTTGTGCCATTGACCACAACTTCAGCTCCCTCGGAAGCAAATAGGCATGCAATCTCCTTTCCAATACCTCTTGTGGAACCTGTCACTATGCAAACTTTATTTTTTAATAATTCACCCATTCAATCTCTACCTTTTAAAATCCACATATTGCCACGCTGATCCCGTCACCAATCGGCAAGATCTGCAAATTCTGTCCGCTTTCTTTCATAAAACGCGACACCGCCTGCCTGGGACCTTTAAAGTTATCTGTAAAATAATCGTGTATTAATATGATCCCATTATGTTCCATCCTTTTACTGAAAAATACTAATCCCTGATAAGTAGGTTCATACAAATCCATATCCAGATTCACAAAACAAAATGTTTCCTGCTCTACCTGATTTCCGATCGCAGTCTCAGGGAAATATCCTTTGTGCACGATACACTTTTCAGGAAAAGGCATCTTGGACATGACTGATTCCACAGAGGTGTTTCCAAGCTCGCCCTCAGCAGCATTTGACATCTCCCCCTCTTTTTGAATATCTCTCTTATCGAAACCGGAAAACGTATCAAACAGATGAAGTTTCCTGTCTGGAAAAAAACGGTTGATCTCTTTTGCGAAATTCCCCTCAAATACACCCGCTTCCGCAACACTGCCCTGTGTTTTATCACTGTAAATTTGGGCGAAACATTTCAGGAACTCGATCCTGCTCTCTATAGGTAACTCAAGATAACTTGTAATAATACGGTTTTCTTCCACCCCCATATTGATACATTGCTTTTTTATATTTTCTAATCCCGCCGCTGATGTAACAATGACATGATCATATTCCAAATATTTCAGGCAGTATTCTGGAGAAGATATATTGACGCCACAGCAATACCCCCCCACTTTTTTTATCATTATCGGCAAACGCAACCACGTCATATTTGCGGCATATCTCATCGTAGAGCCTTATTCCGCCTCCTGCGGCTCCAAAACATACTGCTTTCATTTTGTTCCTCCTGAGTATTGCTTTATTGTCATGCATTCATCAGCTTCTTTTCTCCTGAGCATCACTCTGCTTTTTCCAGACCGTTCGCATGTGCTCTCATCTCCTCTGCTTTTTGGTGCATCGCCTCCTGCACAGCTATGCGCTGGTCTTCCGGCATCGCGTCAAACACTCTTTTCTCCAAGGCTGCAAAGGCAGTGAGTTTTGCCCCTTTCAGAATTGTCATCTGGTCTTTCAGGCTGGAAACATTATATAACTGAGACAGGATATCCCAGGTACCTGATGCAGTCTCCGCTTCTCCCTGTTCGCCTTTTAGAAGATTCAGCAACATGATCAGCGGATACGTATAATATTTATCCACACCAAGAGCCATCACAGAGTATCGGACAGCCTCATCCTTCTTATCCAGATGTCTGCTGCAGTCGGCAAGCTGGGCATATACTAGCTTTAAATCAGAAGACATATAAACAGAAAATTGAGCTTTATACCGTCCAACTTTTTCAAGAGCCGTCTTCAAACGCTCCTCTGCCTCAGCATAATTCTTCTTCTGGTACAGCCAAAAACCAAAGTAACATTCACCATCCGGATGTTCACTGTGCATATCCTGGTAATTCCGATAAAGTTCCCTCACCGTCTTCTCGTCATCTGGATTATATTTTCTTGCGTACAAAACCAGCAGCATAACAATGGACCGCAGCAAAGTATGTCTTTCCGTTTCCCCGTTTTCCAGACCGGCTGAAACAGCCTGGTGAAAATATCTTCTCGCCTCGTCAGGCTGGCTTTTTGTCAGATAAGAATCTCCAAGATACGCAAGTGTATCGATATTTTGCGGTTCACGTTCAAGTTCTTTTTTCAGCATCCGGATATTTCGCTCTGTCTTCCCGGTCTGATCAAACGCCTCTTTTGTATACCCTGTATGTATAATGTTCAATTCTTCCCGGGCGTCATAAAATACATAACTCTGATTGTCCAAACGCTCCAGTCCTTCATGAATCCGGTTCCTGTATCTCAAATCCGGCTCATTTCGAAAGATCCGGTCCTGATGGGCGATAACTCCAATCTTTCCGGCATTATCCACATTAACTAATTTTTCACGGATTACGTCTACTTTCCGTCCACTGTATCGCAGTACGTCTACATTTTGAATAATTGAAAGAAGTTTTTTTGCGCTCTCAGCGGTAAAATATTCATCTGCATCCAAAAACGCGATCCAGTTTCCCGACGCCTGTTCAATGGCAAAGTTTTTCGCGGCGGAAAAGTCGTCGATCCATTTAAAATAAAAGACTTTTGCGCCCATTTCCCGCGCGATTTCCACTGTCCGGTCCGTACTTCCCGTATCCACTACGATCTGCTCGGATACAATACCTTTCCCCCAGGAGAGGGCGCGCCGGATATTCTTCTCTTCATTCTTCACAATCATGCATTGTGACAGTTTTATCTTAGTCCTGTTTTTCTTCATTGATGAAAGATCCTTTCTGCTGCCATCCCTTATGTACATCCCATCCCGTTATCCGCCCAGCTTTTTCCGCACATCTTCCGGAAGGAACTTTAATATCCGGCCTTCCAAGGCAGAATACCCGGTAATTCTGGCACACTTAAAAAGGAACAGCAGATCTCTTATATCTTGCAAATCGTATACTCTTTTTAAAACTTCCCACGAATCTTCTGTTCCTTTTCCCTGCTGCTCCTCCCTTTTCATAAGCCGCAATACCTCGCACGCCACTTTTTCCAGGCGCCGGTTCATGCGGAGCGCACAAATCCCGTAGAAAAGTTCTTCATCAGGCAGTTTCAGCTGCTGGCAGAACCCTGCCATCCAGACATAGGTCTTTTCCAGGTTTCCATTGAGATAGATGACGTCATCGCCCCTATAGGCCTCCAGCCGTTTTAAGGCTTCCTTAATTTCCTGATAGGCTCTTTTCAAATCATTCCGTTTCATGTAATACAACCCAAGAAAAAAGTATACATCCGGATTATCGGTTGCCGGATATCCTGTCTTCTCCGCCACTTCTTCTGCTTCCCTCTCAGATTCCGCCAGAAAAGGATGATTCATAAAAAGTTTTAAAAGGCTTTTTCCCGCATTCATATATCCCCATCTGCTGACTGTAACGTCGGATTTTCCTTCCATAGCCTTTAAATACGCATTTTTTGCCTCCTGGTTTTCACCCAGCCCGGCATATGCGTCTCCCAGGTAAGACCATGCGCTGTAATTTTTCGGATTTTCCCTGATTTCCCTCTTCAGCAGTTCGATGTTTCTCTGCCATTTTCCCCTGGCGTTCATGACGGAGGATGCATAGCCTGTATGAAAGATCGACAATGTCTTCTGTTCATCCTGGCAGACCATAGGTTCCCCGCCAGGAAGCCCGATCTGTTCATGGATCTTCCCATGGTACCGGATTTCCGGAGTATTTCGAAAAATCCTGTCCTGCACAGAAACAGAAAAAGGCTTCCCGTCATCTCCCATCTGTATCCATGCGCAGCGGATAAAGTGAGGCATTTCCATTCCTTTCCTTTTCTCTGCCTGATCCAGAATGTTCGCCAGCTTTTCTGTGTCCTTTTCCGTAAAATATTCATCTGCATCCAGAAACGCGATCCAGTCTCCCGAAGCCTGATCTATCGCATGATTTTTGGCTGCGGAAAAATCATCACACCATTGAAAGTGATATACTTTAGCCCCCATTTGCTCCGCGATCTCAACCGTCCGGTCCGTACTTCCTGTATCTACCACAATCTGCTCAAACGCAATGTGCTTCGCCCATGAAAGGGCGCGGCGGATATTCTCCTCCTCATTTTTCACGATCATGCATTGGGACAGTTTTATCTTAGTCTTCTTCCCCATCAATACGACCTTCTCCTTTTCTCCTGTCATATAGGCGCACGGCTGTCAGCTTTCCCAAAACCTGCTTCTCCGGCTTTTCTTATGGGAAATAGTGGAATTTCCCATAAGAAAAACCCCCATCCCATGATGGGATGGGAGTTTGAAGAATTCCCGCTTACTGTAATAACTGAAGAACGCCCTGCGGTATTGTATTCGCCTGTGCAAGCATCGCCTGCGCACTCTGTACCAAGATGTTGTTCTTCGTGTAAGCCATCATCTCGTTCGCCATATCTACGTCACGGATACGGCTCTCTGCTGCTGTGATGTTTTCTGTCTGTACACTCAGGTTGTTGATGGTGTGCTCCAGACGGTTCTGGATCGCACCAAGGTTACCGCGAATAGAGGATACACTGTTGATAGCATCTCTGATAGTTTGAACTGCCGCGGAAGCATTCGCCTGGTTAGACACATCAAGGCCATCAATTCCTAAACTTACTGCAGATGTACCATTAATTGAGACTGTAAGCTGATTGAAAGAGTCTGATGTATCACCGATCTGAAGAGTCTGATCTGTATAACTTCCATCCAGAAGATTAATACCGTTGAAGTTTGTAGACTCAGAGATACGGTTAATTTCACTCAGGAGAGAGTCTACCTCTGCCTGAATATTATCACGGTCAACATCATCCTGATATGTTCCGTTCGCGGACTGAACAGCCAGCTCTACCATACGGTTCAGCATGGAGTGAACCTCTGTCAGAGCACCCTCTGCTGTCTGTACAAGAGAGATCGCGTCGTTCGCGTTCTTCTGAGCTGTCTCAAGACCTGTGATCTGCGCACGCATTTTCTCAGAAATAGCAAGACCTGCCGCGTCATCACCTGCACGGTTGATTGCGTAACCAGAGGAAAGCTTCTCCAGGTTCTTTGACAGAGCGCTGTTGTTTGTTGTTAAGTTACGATAAGAGTTAAGTGCTGATATATTATGCTGAATTCTCATTAATGTTTACCTCCTTGGTAGTTCCGAAGCCATCCTTTGCTTCGTGTTAATTATTTTGTTTTTTTCACACACCTTGTCTCTCTGTTGCTTCTCCGCGGATCCTGTGTGCACTGACGGATCAAGAGACGAGACGGCTATTTTTGATCCAGCTTCTCCATTGTCTGTCTTTTTTTCCTGCTCTTTACATAGGAGTTCTGAATCCAGTCCGGGGCGGGATTAGTTCTTTCATAAACTTCTCCTCTCAAGACGTCGATATCCCTGGGTGCGTCCACCACAAGGCGCAGTGTCCCGTCAATCTCAGCGACCTGAATCACAATCTCGCGGGAGCCGTCTTTGAGCACAATGTATTCACCTGAGTTTCTTCCAAGTGTCAGCATTATTTTGACCCCTTTCTGTATCTGACAGGATCTGCTGAGCGCAGTGCAGAAGCAGAATTTTCTTACAATTCTCTTCATTATCATCTCCTGTCTAATAACAATATCGACGCCCCCCCCCGAAAATTAAGCTATTTTTTGAATTTTGTGTAAAATCAACAATTTTTAAAGGCCGGAAATCTTCATCTTAAGTTTTTACTCACAAAAAACAGTGCATTTTATCCGTTTCCTTCTGAGCATCCATGCCGCGATCAAAATAAAGATCCCATACCCGATCACCGCAAAAACCGACGCCTCCACACCAAAATCTCCTCCCGTGACGAGAAAGGACCTGCTGTCCAGCGTATAATTGAAGATAAACAGATCGTTCCTGCTGACTCCGATGTGCAGGATCCCTCCCACCAGGAGGGTATTCCACACCGCGTGCATCAGCGCACTGTTCCAGATATTCCCACTCTCAAGCGTGACCAAAGAGAAGAGGATCCCCACCAGACTTCCGGCCACGATAAGCTGTATGGTACTCAGGAAATCCAGATCGGCACCTATGATATGGGACAGTCCGAAAAGCACAGACGGCGCGATCACCGCCGCATATCTGTTCCAGCGCTGCTCCAGAACTGTCATGATCACGCCCCGGAACATCGCTTCTTCTACGATGCCTGCTGCCAGTCCATAATATGCCGCTGCGTCCACAATGGCATAACTGAGTTCTTCTGCGTTCATGGATGTTATGCTCCAGTTCCCGGCAGTCCGGGTCACCATCAGGATAACCAATGCAGGAAGAACAAACGCCGATACAACCCACAGCGGTCTCAGAGATATTTTTGATGTGATCCGACACTTTTCCATATCTGTCTTGAGAATTTTCCTGCTTATGAAAGAAATACACTTCAGGGCAAGTGCGAGATACAGAACAGCAGAGACAATACTCCCCACTGCCATCGGCGCTCCCATGCTGTTCACTCCCTGTCCAATCAAAAGCGCTGCAACCTGTGAGATGATCACCAGAAGATAGGCGAGGACACATATTCCCACTGTCTTTCCTGTACTGACTGTTTCTATTTTCCCTTTCTGCATACTACTCTTCTATGATCTTCAGCCCCCAGGCAGGAACTGTGACCAATTCTCCTTTCATCTTTTCCTCGCCCGTCAGCAGGTCTCTTCCGCCTGCGCACACGGGGATCTCCGTCTGTTCCTGTCCGGAATAGTTCAGATAGAACCATACCGTTTTTCCCAGATCATTAACGCCTTTTCTCACGATCAGCGGAAACTCGCACTCCGTCTCTCTCCGGATTCCGGCGTCATTCAGGGCGCAAAAGAATACTTTTTTCAGGACTCCTTCTTCTGTCATGCACCCGATATGGTATGCATATCCTTTTTCGCAGCGGTTTCTCGTCACCGCCGCGTAACGGTTCCAGTTATAGTGTTCGTAGGAGGCCAGCACTTCCGCCCCTTCCGGGATCAGCAGCTCCATGAACACTTCTGCCCGGTCGCTGCCATCCTCCGCCGCGATCTCTCCCTGAAGTCCCGTGTCCACAGGGAAGGTAAACTGATCATACCGGTATCCCATGCACTCTCTGAGGATATGCGGCTGAACCTCATGGTTCACCTTGACATTCTCATTGGCGAATCCGGTCTTGAAAGCAGTCACCAGTGTTCCGCCGTCTCTCACGTACCGGTCCAGCCTTCTCAGCAGTTCATCCGGCGCCGCATAGAGGGCGGGCACCACGATCATTTTATAGTCCGCCATATTTTCCGATTCCGGGAAAAGGAAATCGCATTCCACATTCATCTTATAGAGGGTGTCGTAGACCCATCTGACCACGTCATTGTACATGATCCTTCCGTTGTCTCCGGAAACCGCTTCAATGCCGAACCATTTCAGCGCAGTCAGCGCCTCGTTGCTCACAAGGACCGCCACGTCATTTTTCTTTTTGAGATTGACAAGGTGATCTCCGATCTCTTTCCATTCATTTCCGACGATGCACGCCTCTCTGTAGGTCTCGTTCTCCTGGAAATCGTGGCTTAACAGTCCCTTCCAGTAGGTCTCGAAGGAATTATGTATGGAGTGCCAGTGCCAGTACATCACGCTGTTGGCGCCGGAAGCGATGTGGCTGTACGCCTGCAGCCGGAGCTGCCCTTTGTATGGCGTCCATCCCGGGAACCCCTGGGCCTCTGTCTCAAGGACGAGATAATTATCACCTTTCAGACTTCTCGTCATATCGCCGCCGAAGGCGATCTCCGCCCCGGTCAGTTTATCCTGTGTGGGATGATAGATATCTGTTCCTGCAATGGTCAGACATCTGGCAGTTCGGAAATGATCCACATCCGGCTGGACGCCATAAGAGTACCCTCTCCAGTCAAAATCCAGATTGTGGGTGATAAACTGATCCTCTCTGCGGTATTCATTTACGATTGCCGCCTGCCAGCTTAAAAACTCCTCGACCTGCAACCGCTGGAACTTTTCAAATTCCGCGCCCAGACTGCCGTTAATGGTTCCCCTGACGTCCGGAAAGTCCTCCCATGCATTGATCCGGTTGCTCCAGTAATCCAGGCCGAACTCCGCGTTCAGCGCATCCAGATCATCATGAAACTTATTTCTCAGATACTTTATAAATTTCTCCTGAACGTTTTTTCCTGCGGTTCCGTAATATTTCGTCTCGTTATCGATCTGAAAGCCAATCACGCATTTCCTGTGCACAGTGCGCTTCATCAGCTCCCGGATCACCCTCTCGGCATAGTACCGGTAGACCGGATGAGTGATATCCATGATCTGACGCGCACCGTAGATGCCCCTTCCGTTTACCGTAGTCGCCAGAACATCCGGATAGGACTTCACCATCCAGGTCGGAATGGCATAGGTCGGCGTCCCTATGATCACCGAGATCCCTGCCTCCTCCATGGCGTTCATGACCCGTTCCACATGGGAGAAATCGAAAACTCCCTCCTGAGGCTCACAGGTGCTCCATGTGGACTCCGCAATGCGCACCGTATTGATCCCGGCCTTTTTCATCATCTCCACATCTTTATCCAGACGGTCATAAGGCATATACTCATCATAATAAGCGACTCCGTATAACAGTTTTTCCATAAGACTGGTCCTCCTTTTTCAGCCATCAGATTCTTGTTGCGTCTGTCCGTCTCCAAAAGACGGCACTCTGGAAAGCTTTTTTACTTCCCGGTCATAGGTATAAATTCCATTGACCTCTTCCTCAATGTCAGACCACTGTGTGTAAACGCTGGCGCACAGTCCTTCCGGGATCAATGTCTCCACCTTTTTCATCAGTTCCCCGAAAGATTCATTCAGCGCATCCAGGTCAGTATAGTCTTTATATCCGTACAGCTCCTCACAGGCGATATGGCCTTTCTCCCGGTATGTATATCCTCCGATCTCCGACAGGACCGCCGCACGCTCTTTTTCCGGCCTGACCTTCAGTTTAAAAAAGTAGTTGTGTACACTCTGCAGGTCACCGCACCCCTGATCGAACCAGCCGCTGGCTGCGTCGATGATCCGGTCCGGATCCAGTTCATGAACGATATCCGTCAGATCTTTCGTCTGAAACTGCCCCCATCCCTCGTTGAAGATCACCCAGACCGCGATGCAGGGATGCCCTTTCAGGATCTGTACTGTCTCCTTCATTTCTTTTACAAATTCCAGCTTTCCCGCTCTGTCCTTTCTTGACAGGAGCCACGAATGCCTGTCCTTTATATGGATATTCCTCCAGGAAAGGACCGTCGCCGCATAAGTTACCAGCCAGTATTTATACTCACTGCCACTGTTTACCATATCCTGCCACACGACCATTCCCAGCCGGTCGCAGTGATAATACCATCTCTGAGGTTCGATCTTGACATGCTTGCGCACCATGTTGAATCCCGTCTTCTTCATCTCCTGGATATCAAAGATCATCGCTTCGTCCGACGGCGCCGTATATAGCCCGTCCGGCCAGTACCCCTGATCCAGAACGCCGTTTTGGAACTGCACCTCACCGTTCAGGCGGATACGTGGAATCCCCTTTTCATCCTTCCTGATCGAGAACGTCCGCATGGCAAAATAGCTTCCGACAAGATCTTCCCCCATCGTGACAGTAATAGAATAGAGATAAGGTTCCTCACAGGTCCAGAGAGCCAGGTCCGGGATCTCCGCCCTGATCACATGGTTCGCCGTTCCCGTCACGAAAACGATAGCGTCATCGGCTCCGTTCGGCATCTCGGTTCCGCCCGACATATCCGCTTCATTCGGCAGCCCTCTTTCATTCCCTTCTGTCCTTTCTACATATTCGACATCTTCTCTGTAAATTTCCGGCTTTCTTATCCGTATCTCCACCGGGCAGTCTTCCTCCGCCTCCACGCGTATCCGGACACACTTATTTTCCAGATCCGGAACCGCCTCGATCCTGCTTATATAAGACTTCGGCACTTCCTCCATCCAGACCGTCTGCCATATTCCGCTCTGAGCCGTATAGAACATCCCGCCCCGATTCAGTTTCTGCTTTCCCCTGGCATGGTAAGACGTCTCACTCAGATCTTTCACAGCCACCATCAATTCATTCACACCATCCTGTACCAGATCCGTGATCTCCACTTCAAACGAGAGATATCCTCCTGTATGCGCCACGGCCTGTTTTCCATTGACGCTCACCACACAGGCCTGGTCTACTGCCCCGAAATGCAGGATCAGCCTTCTTGAACTCTTCCTGTCATCCCATCCTTCCAGATCAAAATCTCTTCTATACCACAGGTACTCATCCGGCATCAGTTGTCTTTCCACACCCGACAGGACACTCTCCGGCGAAAACGGCACGACGATCTCCCCGTCAAACCGCTCCGGTCTGCGGTATTCTTTTGTAAAAGCATACTCCCACACACCGTTCAGATTCGTATAGCCATCCCTCACCAGAAGCGGGCGGGGATACTCCTGAAGAACATGCTCTCTGTCCAGCGCCCGTCCCCATCTTGTATAAAGCTGCTTCATCTTCCCGCCTCCCGTTTTCAAAATCGACTGCCCTAATCATATCAGATTTCATTGCAACTTCCAACCATGCAGATTATAATAGGGCTAAAAAAAGGAGGGTGGAATACTGTGAAAGGAATGAAACCGGTCAAAGTGTATTCCTGTGCCGACAGAGTCCAGGCAGATATGCTGACCGAAGCGCTCAACCGGGGGGGAATCCCTTCCTACGCCGAGTCAAAAGGAAGCGGAGATTATCTGAACATCTATATGGGTACTTCTGTTTTCGGGGAAACGCTCTATGTAGATGAAAACGACGCCGCCAGGGCAAAAGAGATCATTGAAGATATGACAGGAACAGACATGGATGCCACAGTCTCTCCCACAGAGCAGGAGCAGACTTCGCAGTTTTCCGGCAACGCTGCCGAAAAGACCGACAGGAAATTCCTTGCCGTAAGAATCGTCTCGCTCATTGCCGCCCTGTTCCTCCTCATCGGTGCAGTCGTACCGTCTTTGATAAATATTTTTTTCGGATAGCAGAAACCGAATGAACGATAAATAATTTAAAACGGATATTTTTCAGAAGACTCTTTAGTTCTTTCGAAAAATATCCGTTTCTGTAGTTTAGCATTAATCTCTCAGTCTGGGCTTTACTATATCATCCCCAAATGATCAAATACCATACAAATTCCTACGACAACAGCAAATGCGATCAGAGCGATCAGCAGTGCCAGCGACCATTTCTGATACGGTCGTTTCCCTTCTTCCCGGATCTTCTCGATCTCATCCAGCCGCTTTCCCTCCATAAACATCTTGATCTCTTTATATGTCCCGATGTCATACTCTTTCTTCTGTTTCTCGATCCTGTGCGCGAAATACATGGTCACTGCGTAAATACAGATCCATATCCCGCTCCCCGCAGGCCATAAAAAGAAAAACAACGGCACGATCGACACCACGGTCACCACAAGAAGTATCGTATAGATCCACGCATCACGGTTCAGTTTCTTAACGTCCTCTTCTCTGATCATTTTTTCCATTTCTTTTAAATCTCCTTTCACCAGAACATCCAGAGAAATTCCGAAAAGAGAGCTGAGCAGGACCAGACTGTTTATATCCGGATAATTTTTATCATTCTCCCAGTTGGAGACAGTCTGCCTTGTCACATATACTTTATCTGCAAGTTCCTCCTGGGACAGTTTCAGCTCAAGCCTGTATTTTCTTATCTGTCTGCCAATTTCCATTTTCGTCTTCCTCCTGTGGGTATTCTAGATCAGGAGCACCCTGATGCGCTATCAAATCGATTATACATCCCGCCTTTTTCGCATGTCAAAACGATTTTGCATGCACTTTTTTATTTCTTTTAACATATTTTTATTATCCCTATCATTTCCTATCCCAACAGCACACCCAGCGTTGCAAGTCCGGCTCCCCCCACTGCGAGAAACACAAGTCCGGCTCCCGCTCTCTTCTTCCTGGAATCTATTTCCTTTTTCATCTTTTCTGACAGGCTGATAACCGGATAATTTCTGCGCCCGATCAGATAGAGGATCAGACCGGAAGATCCATTTGTATTGGCAGACAGAAATCCCCACAGTCCCGGATGCTTCATCCCCCTTGAGCGGGCGTCCAGCTCTACGATCTTAAAAATCTGCCATACTGTATGCATGGCTCCAACTATCATAAACGAAAAACAGACAATACCAAGTATCCATCCTCTCTCCATTTTATCTTCTCCTCCTTCTATTTCAGTACACCCTATATCTTCCGTATAATCTGATATAATAGCGTCGACGCACCGATGATCGACAGCGCAAATATTCCTACCAGAAAAAATCTGTTCTCCGGGATCACTCCGCTGAATATGACAAACACGATTAACAGCAGTATATTGGCAAGTGCTGCCGCGATCAGCTTTTTATTGCTGTTCACTACATTGGTACTCTCCTCCAGATGCTCCATCATTTTTTCGTCTCCTTTCAGCAGTTCATCGAGACTCACAGAATAAAGCGAACTCAGTCTGATCACGCTCACTATATCAGGATAGGATTTCTCATTCTCCCAGTTGGAGATTGTCTGCCTTGAGACGCCGACCGCCTCCGCTGCTTTCTCCTGAGTCAATCCGCACTTTTTACGAGCACTTTTCAGTTTCGTTCCTATCTCCATAATATCTGTCTCCTTCTCTGCCAGCTTCTATGATCGTCCATGTACATCGACACATTTATCCTTGCATACTCACATGGTAATGTCTATCCATTTTTCTGTACATTTCCGGTTTTTCCGTGTCAAAATTCTTTGCACAGGAAAACAGGACGGCATATACATTCCTATGCCGCCCTGCAACCACTCACTATTTATTACCGTCTTTCCCGGCAAGCTGCGCTTTTAATTCAGCAATCTCTTTTTCCTTATCCGCCAGTGCTGACTCATTTTGTTTGAGCAGTTCCTTCTGAGCATCAATTACTTCCTTCTGTTTGCTCAAATCCTCCTTCTGCGCATCGATCACTTCCTGCATCTCATCGATCATATACTGCACTGTATTCCGATCCAGTTCCTGCAATTCTTTCGAAAACATCTCCATCACCTTTTCCGTATCCCGGCACAGCTGATAGATTTCCTCATAATAGACTTTGAACTGCGGGTACTCTGTGATCAGTCTTACGATCATCTCCGGTTCATCCACACTCAGGAATGTCAGCCATGCGTCAAGCTTGTTTTTGATACCTCCATTGTGCAGAATCCCTCTGAAAATGTCAAGTGGTATAAAAACGTATTCCTGGAGCAGATTGATCTCCAGCCCGGTATCCGTCTTCTGGGAGGACCGGTGGATGAACTGATCCGGAAAACGGTGGAACTCCGCCGGGCTGTGTTCATAAAAATATGATCGTGTATACTTTCTTGATATCACGGTAACTGAATTTCTTCCCTTTCTCTCCCTTCACCCGCTTATACTGGCGGAGCAGAAGATCCGACGAATAGCAGGCCGCCCTCTCTCCGGGAAATTTATATCCCAGCTTCTGGACTTCCACATTTGCGATGCTGTGGTCCTCCAGCTCGATCACAATATCCATGATAACAAGAGAGTTTTCATCCGCGATCCGTGTGGAATCATTTGGCAGAACCTTCAGGATCCTGATCTTCTGCCGGAGGATCAGCGATAACAGCTCTTCCAGCCGTTCCGGCGCTGTTTCCGGGTTCATGACTTCCTTAAAGAATGCGTCATAAAGGATCCGGACCCCTTTCGCCCCGGTACAGCAGTCAAGAAATTCCTTCTGCTGCTGATCGTTCCATTTCACCCAGACAGACCGTAGTTTTTCACTTTCCGAGATCTCTCTTATAACCGCCTCCCGGGTACGGATCTTCGGAAAACACTGCTGCAGTACATTTGCCATAGACATTTCCTCCTTTGCGTCTGACACATCAAATAGCTGATGTCCTTTTCTTTTTTCTGTTTACATTGTTCCGTTCATCATCGGGTAGTCGCTTCGAAGAGAAGCTCCGAAAATGAGAAGCCTTGCGGCTGTGATGACCAGGCGGCAAGAACGCCGCCGATATCGTGATTTCAGAATAGCACAA
>DWUT01000033.1 GCA_019120615.1 Candidatus Mediterraneibacter norfolkensis | reverse complement strand
CCATATGCACCTTTCTTTTGTCCCACTGACCGAGGATGGGCGGCTGTGTGCCAAGGAAATCCTTGGGAACAGGAAAAAGATGACTTGGTGGCAGGATCAGTTCTGGGAACACATGGTACGGAAATATCCCGATCTGGAGCGTGGTGAGAGCGCCAGCAAGACCGGGCGTGACCATATCCCTCCGAGGGTGTTTAAGGAAATGACCCGGCTGAGTAAGCAGAAAGCCAAAATCGAGGAGGTTTTGGCTGGCGTCAACGCCTTCAATGCGAAAAGCAAGGCAGCGGAGATTGAGAAACTGCTGGATCAGTATATCCCAGCGGTGGAACAGATGCACACCACTTTGAAGAAGTATCAGATAGCATTCACGAAAACCACCAAGGAAAACAAGAAGCTGAAAAATGAGAACGCACAGCTGGAGGAATCGCTGGATAAAGCCAATCAGAAAAGCACCTTGAAGCAGCTTGCTGATGCGAAGCTGCGACGGGACTATGAGGACGCTGTGGTGGTGCTGGAGCGGATTCCGAAGGAAGTGCTGGATGTGTATGCTCGTGGAAGTCGCGGGAGAAAGGAGCGGCCTATTGAGCAAAGTTTATGAAAATCCGAAGTATAATGCGGCATTTGACCGCTGTATTGATGTAATGGCGAAATTGATGTTGAAATATGGCAATCAGGTTTTGGAGAAGCGGGAGGGCATACCTCCCCTTTCTCCAGATGGACAGCCTGACAAGAAAGAAGCCGGTATTTTCGGTCAAGCCGCTTAAAGATAGAATTTACACGTTGCGTAATTATTGTGCTTGTGCTATAATAGTTACGCAACGTGTTTTTTTGTTTGTGGAGATGATGTGATGGACTGCAAAACCAAAATCAAAGAATTGCGGGAATTGACCGGCATGAACCGCAAGGAATTTTGCAAATATTTTAATATCCCCTATCGGACAGTGACGGAATGGGAATTGGACAATCGTCATGCGCCGGAATATGTCTTGCGACTGCTGGAGTATTACATTCGCAAAGAGGGATTGGTAAAGCTACCGGCAGATATAGAAAACGCCGGAGAAAGGAGTTCCTGCCATGAAAAGACGGACTAAATGTTACATCTATACGAGGGTATCTACAGCTATTCAGGTGGACGGATACAGTCTGGATGCCCAAAAAGATAAGCTGCGTAAATATGCGGAATATGAGGATATGATTGTAGCGGCTGAGTATTCTGACGAGGGCTTTTCTGGAAAAAATATACAGGGTCGTTTAGAATTTCAGCGGATGTTAAATGACATTCAGGAGGGCAAAGACGGGGTATCCTATGTGCTTGTCTTTAAGCTGTCCCGCTTCGGTCGCAACGCCGCTGATGTCCTCAATTCCTTGCAGCTTATGCAGGACTTCGGTGTAAATCTGATTTGTGTGGAGGACGGTATCGACTCCTCCAAAGACTCCGGCAAGCTGATGATCTCCATCCTCTCCGCTGTTGCGGAAATTGAGCGTGAGAACATCCGCACACAGACTATGGCGGGCCGGGAACAGAAAGCCCGTGAGGGAAAGTGGAACGGTGGCTTTGCTCCTTATGGTTATCGCCTTGAAAATGGAAATCTGGTGATTGCAGAGGACGAGGTGGAGGTTATCAGAATCATCTATGACCGCTATATCCACACCAACGAGGGGTTGTCTGCTGTAGCGAATTACTTGAATAACCATGGCTACACAAAGAAGCTCCGTCAAAATGGCACGATTCCCAGCTTTTCTTCCAACTTTGTAAAGGATGTTCTGGACAATCCGGTGTATATGGGGAAGATCGCCTACGGCAGACGCAGAACAGAAAAAAAGCTGGGCACAAGAAATGAATTTCATGTGGTTGAGAAGGATGAATTTCCGGTTTATGAGGGCCAGCATGAGGCCATCATTTCAGAGGAAGATTGGAATTTAGCCCAGGAGAAACGGAAAATCAACGCCTTTAAGCGGGAAAAAGTACATGACCCGGAACACGCACACATCCTGTCCGGTATTCTCAAATGCCCCTGCTGCGGCAAGAGCCTGTACGGGAATATCGCCAAGGCGCACAGCAAGGACAAAAAGACCCGCTATTACTACTATTGCAAAAACACTGTGGGCGCTACCGGCCACAAATGCACCTTCCGTGTGAACATCGAACAGCAGGAAATGAATCGCATGGTGGCGGCAATCATATCCGCTATGGTGAATGATTCGCAGTTCTCAAAGGCGATTAAAGAGAAAATCGGCACGTCTGTTGACACGGAGGATTTGGAGAAGCAGCTTGCTGCATTGCAGGCACAGCTCCGACAGACTTTGGGCATTAAGACAAGACTGGAACGGCAGATGGATACAATGGACATCAACGATCCGCACTTTGACCGAAAAATTCTGGATTTACAGCGGCGATATGACGAGCAGTATGGCAGGATAGAGGAAATCGAGGCGCAGATGGATGAAGTAAAGAGCCAGATTCAGAGCATCCGGCAGAAGAAAATCTCCGGTGATAATATCTACCAACTTCTACTGATGTTCGATGAGGTGTATGGAGCCGCTACGGAATTTGAACAGAAAGAATTTATGCAGGCGTTCATTGAGCGGATTGATCTGTACCCGGAAAAGCAGGAGGACGGCAACTGGATCAGGAACATTGTGTTTAATTTTCCAGTGCCAGTGAACGGACAGGAAGTGAAAGAATTGCCCTTGGAAACCGGGACAACTCTTGAGACGGTAGTACTTTTGTCCCACAAATCCCCGGACAGTGTTATTAACGTAAAGGTAGAATTTGGAGAAGGAGACGATAAGATATCGCTGGATGCGATTGCAGAACGAGCGAAGAAATATCAGCCAAAACCGAAAATCACATATAAGATGATACAGGAATATGTGGGGAAGAAGTATGGATTTAAGGTACATACCGCTTATATTGCAGAAGTGAAAAGGTCTTTGGGACTGACAATGTATGATGCGCCTAATGCGACAGAGGAATTGAAGCAGCCGGGGAAACGTCCGCCGAAAGAAAAGGTAGAAGCGATAATGGAGGCGCTTAAGCATTTTGAGGTAATTTAAATGGATGAAAATATTTACCAGATTGCAGAGCAGATAATCTAATTACATCAGAAAGCCTATGAAGTTTATTTGCCATTGGTTGAAGATGTGTGCAGCAGAACTGTGTCGGAAGATGAATTGTCACATTTGTTAGATTATTTACTGGATTTTGCGTGTGATGAAAAAATCTTGGGATTGTACCAAAGGGTATGTAGAAAGTATTTGGATGCATATCCCGGTTGTATTAGGGATTATATTGAAGCATATCGGGAAATGTGGGAAGATGAAGGTAAATTGGCAAATGATTTATGAATTAGGCGGAGGATATATGTTCTAAGAGATATGTTGCTTAAGTTTATGCTGGGGAGAGGAGGATACTTATGGCGAAAATTGTTAAGGAGACTATCCATGCAAAAGGTATTGACATAGGAATCTATACTACAAATTTTGAAAATGAATTTATTTCATTA
>DWUT01000032.1 GCA_019120615.1 Candidatus Mediterraneibacter norfolkensis | reverse complement strand
TTTACCAGGTCTTTCAGATCTTCGTAATCCCATGTCTCGATCTTCTGGATCTCATGAGATGTACGGAATCCGTCAAAGAAGTTGATGAAAGGAAGCTTTCCTTCCAGTGCTGCACAGTGAGCAACCGGTGTCAGATCCATAACCTCCTGAACGCTGGACTCGCAGAGCATAGCAGCTCCGGTCTGACGACAGGCGTAAACGTCTGAGTGATCGCCGAAGATTGACAGCGCGTGGCTCGCCAGTGCACGAGCAGATACATTGAATACTCCCGGAAGCTGCTCTCCGGCAACTTTATATAAGTTCGGAATCATGAGCAGAAGTCCCTGTGAAGCTGTGAATGTTGTTGTAAGAGCTCCTGCGGAAAGAGAACCGTGTACAGCACCTGCCGCACCTGCCTCGGACTGCATCTCTACGACATTGACTGTCTGTCCGAAAATGTTCTCTCTGCCTTCTGTAGCCCATTCATCAACGTGCTCCGGCATAACGGATGACGGTGTAATCGGGTAGATCGCTGCAACTTCTGTGTACGCATAAGATACGTGAGCGGCAGCCTGATTACCATCCATGGTCTTCATTTTTCTTGCCATTTTCTTGTTCCTCCTTAAGTTTTACATAGAAAATATAAATATTCACATGTAATTTAATTATATCGCCAAAAGTGACAAAAGTCCATAGAGGGCGGTCGGTTTTTTGTACATTTTGAAGTACAGTTTTCGTAATCTGGTATTATTAATAAACTGTATTTATATTGGAGAGAACCGTCAGGTTTTTGCTTAACAAAATCTCCGATCATACACCATTTGTTTTCTTATTCATATAAGTTAATCCTCCCGCACCACAGCATCCCATATCAGATAAGCATCCAGATAATATGCCGTCAAAGGACTCTGCGCCAGATTCCCGGTAACTTTTACATGCTTGCCCACCAGGGAGTCATCAAAGCCTTTCTCCATATTTAACAGCTGGATCCTTTCACAGCCGTCAACTTCTGTCAGGCTTCCCTCAACTGTTACTTCCACATCAGCCGGTGTATCAAGAAGGATCACATAAGCAGAAAGCGCCGATCCATTTGGATGTTCCCATTCCACGACATCAAGTACACCTGTCACTTCAACCGGCCCCTCTGTATAAACCGAGCGTTCTGCCTCTGCTCCCGCATCATCTGACACAGCTGGATTTTGTCCGGTCTCTGGCACCGTATCCTGAGCTTCAGTCCCCCGGGCATTTTCAAGTTCAAGCACATTCCATTTCCCGGCCTTTTTCGCCCAGCATTTCCCATTAAATACGGGACGGATCTCTTCAAACACTCCCGGCGCTATGACCAGTTTGCCATCCGTGTTCCTCATTTCCCACACACCATCTTTGACAAGCGGAACATAACCTTCTGAAGCAGCATAGCAGTAGGGTTCTTCAATCTCACTTCCCTGAGCTGTATACTGCTGCCAGGACGCCTCATATTCAAGAGGTATCACCGTTTTTCCCTGAGTATTTACATATCCCCATTTTCCGTCTTTTTCCACCGCAAGGAGCCCGGAACTTTCAGAACCGCATTCTTCATAAATAAAATCTGTAACGAGGCTGCCGCTGCTGTTGTAGACCGCATATAATCCCGGGAACTCATCAGGCCATTCAACAACATCCACAGCAGAGGATGCAACAAACAGAGAATCAGACTGTTTCACCCCTATCGCATCCGAAGAGATCATATCTGTCCTGCCTTCCGACATCTGGCCAAACGCTTCCATTACATTGTGCAGCCCGTCATTGTAATAATAAAAATATCCTTTATAGCCACCTATGTCCGGCCCCCACACAGCAATAGCAGGCTCCAGCTGTCCCGTCATTTCATCAAAATAAAAGTCGTAGACATCGATCCCATACTCCTCGGAATATACAGGTGTTTCTGAATGCAGACTGTAGTACCCGGCTATGGTTCCGGCATCACTATATTCGGGATCAACCACAATTTCCCCTGAATCTTTAACTATTCCATACAGATCACCATTTCGGACCACTGCATAAGAAGAAAAAATCTGCCTTTCCAATTCATTTTCCGGATAGTTCATGTAATTGTCATAGCGCAGGTAATAAATATTATCCGCCTCGATCCCTTCTTCCAAAGCTTCCGTATAGGACTCAAGATCCTGATACTCCTCTTCTATATCAGTGAATTCCTGCCTGTCAGACGCCGGTACCTTCTCCTGTGCCTGACTGATCACTTCCTGTGCCTTTTTAACTTCACCTTCATCAAGATACAGATCCACCAGTGCAAGATACGGCTCCTTTTCCTTTGGTGCGATCTTTATCGCCTCAAGGTAGGAGTCCTCCGCCTTTTCATAGTCCATCTCTTCCAGATATTTATTTCCTTCCGCCACATAATTGCCGGACTGCTGCTTTTCATATTTATCTTTCAGGATCAGCATTCCGGCTGCCGCCGCGGCACTGATGATGATGAGTGCCGTTACGATTAAAGGCCATTTTTTCTTGTTTTTCCTCTTCTTATGACCTTCAGTGTTTTCCAAATGTGTTTGCCTTCCTGCTTCCTCCTCTTTTTCAGTCTCGGATGCCACAGGATGTCCGCACGACGGGCAATATTTTTCAGTTCCTTTTAATTCTTTTCCACATTCCGGGCAAAACATTTTCCTTCCCCCTGTTTTCACGGATTTTCCAGCAGTGACCTGTCTGTAACCTGTGCTGTTTCCAGCGGATACGCATCAGAATAGTATTCTTCATCTGCCGGCACCTCTCTTTCCGAGACTGTCTCTGATACCAGAGCACCGTCTTTGATCGATATATGACTGACAGATTCATATCCCATATGCGCCCAAAGCTGTACTATATAAGACTCTGTACCGCCATTTTCATCGGCATACAATACGGTATGTCCGCCGGGGATCTCTCCCAGAAGCTTTCCCGCCCCGTTTTCTATAGTATAGATCTGATACATGTAATCAGCCTCGCACGTCCCGGCACGGATCAACAGTTCTTTCACTCCGTTTTTATCGATATCATAAACAGAATAAATATCATACGGCATTTCCGCATCTCCAGGATCTTTATATCCCTGGTCCAGTATTGAGCCATAAACGTTCCTGTATATTTCCGCTGTGACCGTCCCGCTTCCCTGCGTGTCTTCTCCCCCATCACCATTGTTTTCAGTTTCAGCATCTGCCGTGCTGTCTGCCGGCTGATCCTTATCCCAGTGAGTCTTCAGCGTCAGATTTACTTTTCCGAGTACAGACGGATCCATTGAGTATGAAAAACCAAGAGCGTCTCCGGAGCCGTCATTTTCCCCTGTGACAAGCATCAGCATCTCTTCGCAGTCATCAATATAATTAAAACATCTGATCCAGCTCTCGCGGATTCTTGCCGCCTCATTCGGGAGCCCGATACTGTCCAGATAATCTGCCATTTCATATGCGTTCTGCTGCTCTCCGCTGAACTCGGATCCTGCAAGTATGCCGTCCGTGCCTGCCTGTTTTACAAATGCGCCGTCTGTATAAGTGAGCACAAAAGAGTTATAGGTCGCCCCGTCTGCATACATATAGACAAGATGGTAAATGCCGCCACAGATATATGTATTCCCCCCGCTTTCCTGGAGGAACAGTCCGCTGTTTTCATAATCCCCCCGCCCCAGGACCGGGCCGAGTTCTGTGAATTCATCCTTCAGGACCACATCCGGGCCTTCTGTCTCATACATCTGGAGATAAACAGCATTTTGATCATAGCCTGCATATGTATCTATCCGCACATCATTTTTCATCATAAGAACAAGGAGTTCTTCCTGCCCGTCATTGTCAAAATCCCTGATCCTGGAATTCACCACACCTTTCTGTGAATGCACCGGCTCCAGCCCCAAATAGTTTACAGTCCTTACATAGCTGCATGTATAATCTCCTTCCTGGCACTCCCCTTCCTGAGGGATAAGGACTCTGTCCACATAGGAATACAGATTATATTTCTGTTTCACGGTACTGCTCTGTGTTTCTGTCACACCTTTTTCCAGTATTGTCACCGCTTTCTCAGGTTGATCCTGAACATTATAAATCTCGGCCAGTTTCAGATAGGGCTCTTCTTCCTTCGGCTCAATCTCAATGGCTGACAGATAGGTGTCCTCTGCTTTTTCATAATCCATCTCTTCCAGATAGCGGTCCGCCGCCGTCATGTTTTCATTATATTGTTTTTCTCTTAATTTCGGCAGGACTGCCAGGAATACTGCGGCTGCAGCAGCTGCCAGGATAAGGATGATGACCAGGATGATAAGAATCACCTTCCCTGTATGTTTCTTTTTCTTCTGCTGCGCCCCCGCCTGCTCATTCTTTCCCGCTTCTCCCAAAGACGTTACATTTTCCCGGGGGATATTCTCCTCTGCATCCGCCTGCCTGAGCGGCGAACCGCAGAAGGCACAGAATTTAGCGTGATCATGGTTTTCTTTTCCACAGTTTGTACAGAACATAATCTACCTCTGCTTTCTCTTATGTACTCTTTCATCTCCTCTGTCTACTCGGATTCGATCTTTTCCAGCATCTTTTTTCTCTGTCCCGGAAACAGGACCGCTGTCAGGATAAGACCGATCAGGCAGCCCAAAGCGCCGATACAGGCAGCCGCTGTTATAATAATTCCCATCGTTATCTCACTCATCCAAGCCAGCCTCCTTCCGAAACCTGAGTGTATACATCTGTCAGCAGATTCATCTCTGCGTCCTCATTGTTGTCCTTTTTCTGATCCTCATACATCCGTTCTGCCTTTTCATAATATTCGGCAAATCTTGTATAATCCCGGGCAGAATTATCCAAAAGTTCCTGCGCATCTATCTCCAGAAACGCATATCTTTTATAAATATTATAATCTTCGCCATATAGTTCTCTCATCTTATCCACTGTCTGGACGGCAGCTTCCAGCTGCCCCTGCTTTTCATACAGCACCGCCAGTGTATCATATGTGTCATAAGTTGCCCATCCCTGAGCCTCAACGGTCAGAAGGCTGTCAATGGCTTCGGACCTGTAATCACTGTTTCCGCTCTTGTCCGCAAGTTCGATATCAATAGACGCCAGCCGTTCCAGAATCTGCATCTGATCTTCCATCGGCAGTTCAGCTTTCGCCTCAAGGAGGACTGTCCTCTGACTGACATCCTCACCCTTTTCATCATAGAGATCATACAGCATGAGAAACGCTCTTTCCTTTATTTCTTCATCTTCGGTAATGTCAATACAATGCCGGAATTCCTGGATTGAAGCATCATACTTTCCCTGTACCTTCTCTATCTCGCCTTTTGTGTAATAGACCGAATCCTCACCCAGCCCATGGTCTATGGCTTCCTGCAGGACCTTTTGTCCTTCATCCACTTCTCCGTTGTACACCAGCGCTATGGCATAATCACGGTAATATGATGCCTGTTGTGTGCCCAGGCGGAATAACTGTTCATATGCATCGACCGCCTGCTCATACTGCCCAAGCTTAAAGCAGCTGTCCGCTTCAAGATAAAAAACGTCCGCCATCCTTGCCTGGGACAGATCGATTTTCTCATTCTCGCGGATGTCGTAGTCGATAAAGGAAATACACTCCTCATATTTTCCCTGGACATAAAGGGAATACGCATTCTGGTAATAGCTTTCCAAAGCATCCGGGAGCAACGCGGATGCCTCCTGATATGCTTCTTCCTGCTTTGCATATTCTCCGGCCTCTCTCAGTTCCACCTGATCCTGCACCAGATCATTATATTTATCTGTTATCCCAAGGCGCACTCTGTGGATCCCGTATCCGCCAAGCGCGATAAATCCTGCCAGAGACACCCCCAGGATCACCCGGACCGCTCTCTGTCTGCGGAGAAGTTTCTGATATCTTTTGTCTTTTTTGCTGATATTTTCAAAGGCATGAAAAAGTTCCCGCGCCGTCTGATAACGGTCTGCGGGCGCGATCCTGGTTGCCCGTTCTATGACCTGGGCAAACGCATCACCTGTACACCGAGCAAGCAGTTTCTTGTCGATCTTCTGCCTGCAGTCCTGTATTTTCTGCCCTGTTGCGATATGATAAATAGAAGCGCCGACACTGTAAATATCCGTTCTTTCATCTACATCCGACTTTTCCGGGACACTGATCCCTGAGCTGCTGCTCAAAGCCATGATATATTGTTCCGGTGATGTATATCCGTTTGTAAACCCCAGGATCGCAGTGTGGTCAAGATAGAATGAAATATTAAAATCGATCAGACAGATGTTCCCTTCTGGTGTCAGCATGATGTTTGCCGGCTTTATGTCACCATGGATGATCGGAGGGTTCTGGCTGTGAAGGGCGTTCAGGGCACTGCACAGCTGCATGCCCCATCTGATGAGCTGTTTCTGGGTGAACGTATGCCCCTCTCTGATCAGCTGGGCAAATGATTTTCCCGGAATATAGCTCATAACAGTATATGTCTCGCCATTCATCTCAATAAAATCAAACACCTGCGGAAGATAAGAATGATGAAGTTTCTTCAGAATATCAACTTCCCGGCGGGCCGCCGAAGATGAAGTTCCTCTTTTTTTCACCTGTTTTAACACAACCTCCTGGCGGAGCCGTTTATGGTAAGCCTTATATACAACTCCGCCGGAGCCTTCGCCAAGTTTTCCCAGTATCTCATAAGTGTCTGCAAAGCTTTCCGCTGTTCCCATATCACTGTCCCGCCCTGACTGTAAATTCAAATTCCTCGTCCTCTGAGAGCCGGAATATCATATGGTCGGTCAGTCGGACCAGGCCTGTGATCTGCCGTCCGTCTGCAAACACATGGTTAGATGAACCGAGATCCTCCAGAAAACAGCCGTTTTCGCTGCAAGTGACCCTGGCATGTTTCCTGCTGACTGTCGGGTTGTCATGTATCACAAAATCCGCCTCTGAAGATTTTCCTATGACAAGCCCATCCCGGCTCACCCGCATTTCTTCTCCTGTCTTCAGTCTTTTTATCCATGCCGGAGATCTCATTTCCGGCGTGATGAGTACGGTCTGTTCATCCCCGGGAGAAGCGGGCTTCTTTCGCACAGGCTTCACAGGATCGCGGATAATAATATTCGCGGGAAATCCTTTTTCCCGGATTTCCGGTATGACAATCTCATTTCTGTCTTTCCAGCCTTTAAGATAGTTCTTCATTTTTCCCTCCAAATGCGGCTCTTTTGTCAGTTTTTACCCCATGTATTTGTAAATGATCTTATCTACAACAGGAATGATAATAGATCTCATCTTCAGTGCCTTGAGTCCAAGCGCGATAAACAGGAGATATTTTATAATGTCAAAGACTTCCCCTATCAGGCTCAGAATGTTAGAAAATGCATAATAGGTAAACGGTGTTGCAAACATCCCTATGATCCCGCTGAGCACTCCCAGCACATCCGGGAAAAACCCGAGTATGATATCAATGAGAGAGAACACTATAAGCAGGATCACAGCCTTAACGCTTGATCTTCTGAGCCACTCATCATCCTCCACCAGCAGTACATAGGCCGCCAGAAGAACTGCCACAAGATATCCTCCGAACAGCACCCCGAAATAAATCCCTGCTGCCAGTAACCCAAACGGGATTCCCAATTTTGTTTTCTCCATTCCCTTACTCCTCCTTTAATTTTAAATCCAGAATCCTTTCTACAGATCTGTCCAGTCTTTCCTCTGTGATCTGTCCTTCCTGCACAGCCTGAAGGATCCCGTTATATGCCGCTTCAAAATCAGCCGGCATCAGTATCATATCCGCTCCCGCCTGAACCGCCATGACAGCAGCCTCAGCCGAAGAATAATGTTCCGCGATCGCGCCCATGTTCATCGCATCCGTGACTACGACCCCGTCAAACTCAAGCTCTCCGCGAAGCAATTCCGTAATGATGGTTTTCGACAAAGACGCCGGCAGATCATCACCGGTTACTTCAGGAAGAGAGATGTGTCCCACCATCACAAAAGGACTTCCTGCCCTGATGCCGGCCTCAAACGGCAGAAATTCGCACTGCCTTAGTTCTTCCAGCGTCTTTTCCGAATAAGCGAATCCATCGTGGGAATCTTCAGTGGTATTTCCATGCCCCGGAAAGTGCTTCAGCACAGACCAGATCCCCTCGCCCATAAGTCCCTCCGTTTCCGCCGCTGTCATTTCCGCCGCAACGGACGGGTCCGAGCTGAAGGCCCGGTATCTTACCACAGTATTTGCCTCGTTGCTCCACACATCCGCATCAGGCGCAAAATCCACATTAAATCCATACTCTCTCAGATAGCTGCCTATATAGGCCCCGGCCTGGTATGCCTTTGACGGGTCTTCTGTTTTTCCGATATCGCTCATATTTCCTGCATTTTCCACAGGGAAGTCAGGATCTGAAGCTATCCGCGCGACCGTCCCGCCCTCTTCATCCACACCCAGAAAAGGGATCAGTCCGGTCTGTTCTCTGCTCATTTCCAACAGGTCTTCATTCAATTCCTTCACCTGTTCAGGGGTTTCTATATTCCCCTGCATCAGGATAAATCCGCCTGCGGGGCAGTCACCGTAAGCGCTCTCCAGAGTACTGTCCACAGATGTCAGAGCCGCACCGCCCGTCAGTGCTTCCGGAGTCACGATAAAAAGCTGGGCGACTTTCTCCTCAAGAGACATTTTGTCAATGGCGCTCTCCTGTTCCGTTGGGAACGATATTTTATCCACAATATCTGTCCCCGGTACCACAAGAGCAGCCCCCCTCTTCTCCATCCGGTCTGCCGCACAGACGGCAGCCGCAGCGATCCCTGCTGTCAGTACGGTCAGAGCCAGGACCCACCCTCTAATTTTCATACTCGCAGATATACCCTATCTTTCCTGAGAATTCCTGGGCAGTTGAAAGCAGATTATCAGGCACATCATTGAGCACCCATCTTCCTTCATTCCCATAATAAAAGATATCCAGGCAGTTTTCCTCTGTCTGCTCGTCTGAAAAGCTTGGTTCGCCCTGCATCCACACACCTGCACACCAGTATGTATCAGAATTGATCTTCTCTCCGTAAAGCTGGTTCGAAGTATCTACCCAGTAATAATCCTGGGAATTGGCATCCCTGCGTCCGCCGATCCGGAATTGTATATTTGTCAACTGCTGCTGGTTGATCTCGCTGATAATATAGTCAAATTCCTCCTGACTGTTTATCCTTACCAGATATCCACCGGAATTCAGACAATTCTGATATGATTCTGACCAGGTACAGTCACTTACAACATATTCATATCTGTGAATGCCTCCTTCAGTTGGATCATACGCAGGCTGAGTCTCCTGCTGTTGCTGCTGATCCGCCTGAGCCTGTGTCCCCGTACCGTCGTCACCAGGCTGTGTGCCATCTTGTCCGGCGCCGCTCGCCTGATCCTTCTGCAGATCTTCTCCTGTCTCAGCCGGCTGAGTTTCCTGTACTCCCTCTTCTATATCTGCCGCGCCGGCCGAATTTTCTGTCCCTGCTGCAACAGCTGTTCCATCGCCATGATAATCGTCGGATACGACCCAGAAAGCAAGGCCTCCGACAGCTGCCAGAAAAAGGATCGAACTGACGATCACAACAGGGATCCTGGAAGGCTCTGACTTCTGCTTGCCGCCATCGATCCTCGCGCCGCACACTTCGCAGAATACAGCATCTTTATCTACCGGGCTCTTACAATTCGGACATTTCATGATTCATTCCCCCAGTCTGACTTTTCTATTCGATCGGAGTTCCGCAGGAGGTACAGAATTTCTGCCCCGGTTTTACCTCTTTCCCGCAGTTCGGACATAGAATCTTATTCTGCACAGGTTCCGGCTGTCTGTATTCTTCCTGTACTGCATTTCCCGTTTCCTGCGGTACCGGTTCAGCCATTTTCTCCACTTTCGCGCCACAGTTAATGCAGAAAAGCTGATCCTCCTCCAATGGCGCGCCGCAGCGGGCACACACCCTTCCGGAAGCAGCGTTCTGCACTGTACTGCTCACCGGGATATCGATCTTTGTTCCACATACATTACAGAACTTAGAATTTGCCGGGATCTCTGTCCCACAGTTCGGACAGAGCATGGTCCCTTTTATCTTCTGCATGCTCTCCGTGAACTGTCTCTGCTGTTCTTCCAGAGCCTGGATCCCCGCCGCGATCTGAGAAGCCTCACCCTCCAGCTGTGCACCATACCGGGAATACTGGTCATAATAAAACTTTCCAAGTTGCTCCAGCGCTTCTTTTTTCTGAGCCTCAAGCATCCTTATCTGGGAAGACATCTTCGCAGTATCTGTCACTTCCTTTGTCTTCTGGATCGCCCCCTGGCTCAGCATTGAAATTTTTTTGTCCAGATCAGTTAAAAAAGCCATGTCTTATTTCCTCCTGTATCACATTAAGTTTCTTCATCATAAAATCCGGTTCCATACTACATTTTTTATCTCACCTTGAAGCCGCAGTTACCGCAGAAAACGGAATCATCCTCCAGCTGTGCACCGCAATTCGGGCAGAACGCCGGACTTTCCTCTTGTGGTACCGGGATTTCAGCCTCCTGTTCCCCGCTGTCAGACGCGACAGGAGCAGGTTCCTCCGAAAACGAAGCTTCCTCCCCGCCCGAACGAAGACGGGTAATCTTGTCAAACAGAGGGAGCAGCTGCGGAAGCGGGTCTTCAAACCCACCCTCATAATATGCTTTCCCCAGTTCTCTGTATGCCTCGTCAAGGGACATGTCATCTCCAAAATTTACCAATACTGTTCTGTCATTTTCCATCTTATATTTCTCCTGTCTTTGTTTTTACCGTCTTTTACATAGAGAACGGATTGATATACCAGCTTCCACCGATTTTGATCACTTCAAGGGTCATCTGCTGATCCCCCTCATAATCAAGGACTTCGATCGATATTGTCATTGTCAGATCAACTTCTTTCCCGGCTTTGACGGTCACATCAATATCTTCTCCTTCAAATTGATCCTCGATTTCCTTGACCTCCCGGTCAGACAGATCAAACTCATCATCGATCTCATAGCTCAACTTATAGTCGATATCAAAAAGATGAACAGATCCAATACTGTAGTTAAAAGCGTTCTCGATCTCTTCCGCTATTTCGTCACGTTCATTTTCGTTATCGCCCTCAAACATCTCATCGGGAAATGCCTTGAGAAGCTGATCGATGTCCTGATTTTCTATTCCTTCCATCAGATTGCGGATCGGTTTTTCATATCCGCCCCCGCCGGCACATGCCCTGACGATAAGAATCACTGCAATGACCAGTATGATGACAGCCCCGATTGCAAAGACCGGCGCTTTTTTCGTCTTTTTAACACCGGCCGCTCCGGACAACCCCGGTCCTTCCCGTAAGTCCGGTCCGGGCTGGACATCATACTGCTGACCTGCCGTGCTCTGTGTCTGCGTCACCGGAGTTCCGCATTTCGGACAAAATTTTGCCCCTCCTTTAAGCTGGGCCCCACAATTTCTGCAAAACATAACTTTTCCTCCTTATGCCAAAATAAACTGGTTCTCTTTTTCCTTCAGATATATTTTCGTCCCTCTCGGGAGATAATACTGCCGGCCTTTTCCCAGCGGCTGTCCGCTCTCAAGGAAAACCGTCCGAATTTCCGACGGTTCCACACAGTATTCCTGATACTCATCCACATAATAGATCCCGCCAAGATTATCCCGGCTCTCATAAGGCGTGATAATGATCTTTCCATCTTCACTGCGGAAGAACACCTCTGTCCTGTCCTCCAGCGGATATGCCTTTCCCGCATACATTCCGTTGGCTCCCAGCAGAGCGCCGGTAAACGGTTTCGATACGGCCGGCCGTTTTCTCTGTGCTGCCTTCTGTACTGCCGGCTGTCCTGTGCTCTGCTGCTCTGCTGTTTCACGACAGATATGCCGGGGAACTTCCCTGTGGTCTGTATCCTGCCGGGTCTCCCGTCCGAACCTCTCTTCCGGCTCCGGTTTTTTCTCCTGTTCCAGCCTCGTGATCTGTTCAATATAAATATCTTCCTGTTTATCGGATTTTGAGGATGCCCACAGGAGCAGACCTATGACTGAAAGTATAAGGATCAGCAGGCATACCCCTTCCCAGGCGATCAGCGGGATAAAACTCAGGCTTATGGCATCTCCCACAAGGGCCAGGAGCGTTGACTGCTTCATTTCTTCAAGACTTTTCCATACAAGAAAGAACACCACTCCCCCGACGATTCCGTTCAGGATGCTGCCGGCCAGAGAAACCACATAGCTTTTTCTTTTTCCCAGAACCGATGTAAAAAACGCCTCAATGAGCACGAACAGTGCAGCTCCGGCAATTCCCCAGGCGTAAGGTCTGAGCTGCGTCTGTATTCCCGCAAACATTATCTGCAGTTCTTCCAGACCGCTGTAAAACCCAAGCCCCACTTTCATCACGTCCATCACTGACAGTTCCAGGATGTTGGAATCAAGCAGCGGGATAAACCATATCCCAAGCGATCCAGCCAGTAAAACTGCGATTAAATACCTTAGTCCATTTTTCATGTCTTTTCCTCCAGCTCTTTTACTCTCATTTCATGGTATTCTGATGTTTTTTTCTCATCCTGATGGCAAGAACCATGATAAATATGATAAGCACTCCGACTGCCCCGGCCGCAATGTATATCACAAATGTATGATCTACGATTGTTCCTTTTTCATTGATTCCGGCCCTGTATCTTAAATCATATCGCCCATCTCCGTCTTCGTCAACATTTAAGACCGTATCTTTTTCAGAATCTGCAACAGTATCTATTTTTGTATCTTCCGTAATGCGGATTTCCTCAAATTCCCTGAAATCCGTATATTCTCCGCTGTCATCCATAAATCCGATCGTATAGTCCATCCTGCCTTTTCCGGTACCGTCGATCTGCACATCATACTTCACGCCGTCCTTCAGCCGCAGGATCTTGATCCTGTTATCTTCCTCAGTCCCCTGTTCCTGTGTATCCGGGATGTCTCCCGGCTCTCCTTCTTCCGGTTCTTCAAAGCTCAGAGTCCCAAAGTCTGTCCTTGTATTCAGGCTGTCACCGTCAGAATCCAGTGTCTCTCCATTATAAGTCACTTTCACATCCACAGGGCAGGCGATCCTTATATATATATACTTCTGTCCGTTGATCTGATCCGCAATATCATCAAAGAAAAACACTAGATTTTCCGCCGAATCCACCTCATAGTGACACCCCTCGCTGGCTATCCCTTCCAAAAGGGACTGTGCCTCTGCTCTCTGGCCGTCGTCCAGAGAACTGAAAAAGCCCAGAGTATAGATATAAATATCTTCCTGTTTCAGCTGTTCCGCATACTGCGTCAGCTCTTCTCCCACTTTTCCGGCGTTCGGCATACCGTCGCTCATGAGTACAATGATCCTTTTTTCCGCGTTGCTGCTTCTGAGCATTTCATATGCCGTGGCAAGCCCATCCTCCATGTTAGTCCCACCGCCGGAACTGACTGCATCAACAGAAGTATGCAGGACATCCGCGTTCATTGAAAAATCATTCACAACACCCGCCTGATCCGAATATGCCACGACTCCGATACTGGCGTCCTCTTCAAGCACTGTGCTGATAAATTTCTGTGTTGCCTCTATCGTCTCGTCCATGGGTTCTCCGTCCATGCTCCCGGATTTGTCCAGGACAACAACAATATCTCTCTCATCAGAAGTCGTCCTTCGTGTCCCGGTAACAGTGATCTCTGCATCCGCCCTCTCATACTCTCCCCACTCACAGATAAAGCCGATGCCGCTAAGGTCCATGCCGTAACTGATATCTGACGTACTCCACTGGCCGTTTCTGCCCATCGAGAGGATCCCGTATCTTTCTCCGGAAAATCCGGGTTCACCGGGCGCCCAGTCAGTATAGCCAAAACGCTCATCGTTCTCCCATTTCCAGTTTCCGTCCCCCGGATCAGTCAGTCCGAAGAAAGCACTTCCATAATTATTCGCCGAAAGGAGAGAGAAGAGGAATTCATTTTCCTGCTGAGAGGTTGCCGTGGCAAGATACCCTCCTTTTGTCTCGCAGAATTCTTCCGCGTCATCCCAGGAGTTCACGTCCCCTTCAAAACGATAGATATAATAGTAATGTCCGTCCTTCTCCGCCGCCCCGGCAGGGACATTGGCCGGGTCAAACGCGCCGGCCCTCTGTCCAAAATCCGTCTGTACCTTAATTTCACCGGAAAGAGCCTGTTCCCGCACCCGGACAGTCACCGTTTTCGTTTTTGCGGGATCCAGCCGGTCTCTCAGTTCGATTGTATACTTTCCTTCTGTAAGTCCCAGCCAGACAGGCTCCGGATTCGTCACCTCCATGGAGTCCGTATAATTCTCCGGGTTTCCCTGCTCATTATTGCGCACTCCGGTGATATTTACTGTATAATCTCCATACAGTACGCTGTTGATATCGTACACCGACATCCTGGCTGAGTCTGACACGGTGTAATCCATGCCAAAATTTGTCTGTACCTCCAGCTCAGTGTTTTTCCCGTTCTTTCTGACCTCTGCGGACTTCTCCACAGTCTTTTCACTGTCCGCATTATCTTTGAGGGTGATCGTATATTCTCCCTCCGGCAGATCCAGCATAACCGGCTCCTCGCTGTCCGCTTCGAGCTCTCTGCTGTAATCTTTTCGGAAAAGCCCGAGAAATCCGCTCTTCTGCTTTCCGCTGATGTTCACGGTATAATCGTCATACCGCATTCCTTCCCTGTCAAAAACCGTTAATTCGGTCTCCGTCGAGTAATTGGCTTTTGTCTCTTCCCGGCCCTTGATCCCCACTTTGTCAAAAGCGGCATAGATGCACTCCATTTTGCTGTCTGAGAGAAGGAGTATTTTCCCGGCGGCTGTCACACATTCTCTTACTGTATTAAATGTACAGTCTGAAGGAAACATCAGGTTGGCCGTATACCACAGATGAGCGATCTCATCATTTGTCAGCCTTTCCCCTTTTCCTTTTATTCCTGTATTCATGAGATAAGCAGCATAGGAAATGATCGTACTGCTCTGATGTTCACCCATCCCCTGATAGTAATCTCTTACGTGATAGGCCTGACCGGAGCTGTTTTCTCCGCCCGGATAGGAGCAGCGTACCACTGATTTCCAGTCCATCCGGGGCTCAGGGTTTTCTTCTGTCCTCTGTGACTCTGCCTCCACGCAGTACCCCATGATATCCGAAAAGGCCTCATTGATGCCTGACGGCATATCATTTGTATTCGTATTGGAAAGTGTGGATGTGTAACGGACCACCCCATGTGTGTATTCATGCGTTGCAGCATCGATCTCTGTGCTGAATTCATTTATCAAGTTCCCATCAGCATCATAGCATGGGTTAAAAGCAATGACCGATCCGTTGGGCGAAGGCCAGTAAAATGCATTGTCTGACCGTTCTGTCGTGCTTCCATCCCACATCTTAAGTCCGGGGGCGTGGACATATACATTAACGTCCTCTCCCTCGCCGGTGAACGAATCTCGGGAAAAATTTGTCAGGTAAAAATTATATGCTGCCGTTATATTTGTCATCGCGTCTACAGCAGACCGATCCGGTTCTTCTCCGTCCTTCCATGTCACGACGCTGTGATTTTCGTCATAATACCAGTCATAATCATGTCCGTCGAGCGGGATATTTACCGTGATCCTGGTTCCTGTCCGGCTCTCATAGACCATGGAATTCCCCTGATCCGTTTTTTCTGCAATAAATGTTTTCTCTTCCCCTTCAATTTGTCCCGGATATGTAAACTCGGTCTGCAGGCTCTCCACAAGTCCGTTAAACAGGACAACTTCTCCGTTCTGAGCATTTACGAGTACTTCCGCAGACGCTCCATCCGCGGATACATTCAGCACATATACAAGGACCGGGTTCTCCTTATCGTCAAGATTATATACCGCCAGTTTTTCTTCGCTGAGTTCACCCGTTTCAAGTTCGTCCGCATTGATCTCACTGTAGTTGTCCCTGATATATTCCCTTATTCCGGCCTCAGCCTGTTCCTGCGTCACAGAAGGTTCTGTTGCGAGCCCGCTCATATCTGACGCGTTGAACGTCAGACTTTTGGTATTTCCATCTGCATCCGCCGCCACCACAAAAGTTCGTCCGTACACTGGAATCCCCTGATACATCTGCTGCAGTCTGTAGAAATTCCCGGCATCTGTAGAAGTGGTATTTTTTACAGTCAGTTCATCCGCCGCGTTTTCCAGTCCAAGCATTCCGGCTGCGTCCTGCACTGCAAGGATCGCCGAATCCCCGTCTGTCACCATGACATTGCTGAACTTTCCCGTAATCTGCCCAAACTCTGTCTGATCAGGATCCTCTTTTCCCAGCACCGCAAGGAACGGGACTTCGATCACCCCTGTAGAGGCAGCCAGTCCGAAACCGCTGAGCAGAAACAATACCAGAATAAATACCGCCGCTGCTTTTTTTCCTGTACCTCTGCCTTTTTTTATCGGTATTTTTTTCTTATCCTGCCCGTCGTCTTCAGGCGGTGATAACCGGTATCCGCAGTTCTTGCAGAAAACTGCTTTTTCTGTTAATTTTGTGCCACATCTCGGACAGAAAACCGGTGCGGCTCTTTTTGTATCCTTTTTATTTTTTCCTCTTTTTTCCGGCAGACAGATCGCACATAACAATGCCAGAAGAAAGATACAGAGCGCTGCCCATGCGCCCGGGACCAGCAGTCTCTCTGAATCATCAAACAGGTTTCCTGCGCCGTTCTCCACCGCCAACGCTGTCAGCAATCCCACAGAGCCGGCCGAGCCAAGAAACGCCGACATTATAGCCGGCCACTTTCTTTTCGAAAAGGAACTGGCAAAAATGAGAGCCGCCGTCGCCAGTATCACGATTCCGTAGATCAGCCCCCATATATCCCATGCTTCAACAGCAGGTATAAAAACCAGGTCAAGCGCAGCCAGTGCTGCCAGCACTCTCATCAGTAGTTTTCTCACCATAAACACGATCCCCTTGCACAAAATTTGTATTTATTATACAATTATTCTGTATATTTTTACAATATTGTGCTACAAAAAAGATAAAAAATGACTCATCGTAAAGTAAAAATGGAGCCACTCCGGCTCCATTTTCCGCATTGATACTTTGAATGCTTTACTTTACACAAATAAACTTTCCAGCCTCAGTATATCCTTCCAGGTCTAACTGTATTTTCCCTTCCTCATCAAACCAAAGGGCAATATCGCCATCACCACACACAGCCCAGCCATTATCCCCATAAGGTTCCAAAAAACCATAAAAAACGATATCCTCTTCCGTATATTTACTTCTATACCATAGTAAATCTATATAATTCTCGTATGAAAAAACGACATTTCCATTTTCATCAAGTAATTCTGGTTTTTCAAGATCAAAGTATCCTTCGGTATCTGTAGCTTCAAGATATCTGACCGCCGACATCTCTCCCTCCTGATTTTTATAAAACTCATCTATATGTTCATATTCAATTGGCAAAATTATTCCTCCATTTTCAACATCTATAAATCCCCACTTTCCATTTTTACAAACTTCAATTAATTTCTTATTATTTGTTTCACTCAATGGAACTACACTTTCATATTCATATCCATTGGAAATAAAATTCCCATGAATGTCTATGAGAGCATATGCATAATTTCCAATAAATTCTCCTTCATATACTACTGCAGTACCATTTGAAAACGTACCGCTCACACCATCAAATTGGAATGGTATCACAATTTCTCCGTTTTCTTTTATAAATCCCCACTTACCGTCTTGTTCGACTGCTGCAAGACCATCAGTTCCAAATTTCATCGCTTCTTCATATTAAAATGGGATTATAACATTTCCAGTTTCATCTATATATCCCCATTCGTCATGTTGTTTAACTGGCGCAAGCCCATTTTCTCCAAAGTCGCCCCCATCTTCAAAGGATGCATCAAATATTTTTTCACCAACTTCATTTAAGTAAAAAACGCCTTCTTCTGTTTCTGCCCATGTAATCCCATTCGATGCAAATTCACCAATTGAGTCATATTTACATTCAATAACTTCGTTTCCTTCTTCATCAATATAACCGTTCTTCATGCCGCCTTCTTCTGTTCCCAGATCCAAAGATACACGAGCTAATCCATTATCCTGAAAATCCTCAATATCAAAATATTTAAAATCCGTCAGTCTGTTTCCCTCAACATCAATCAATCCATAGGATGTCTTATCCGATCCATCTTCGTATTTCCCGGTAATAATTCCCACAACAGCCTTTCCGTTATATTGAAAATCAGAAGCGCTGTCAAATTGAAATGATATTACTTCTTTTCCCTGTAAATTAATGTAACCATATTTTTCGCCATCACATGCAAAGGCATAATATTTATTAGCTTTTTGGATTGTCATTCCCCCAAAAATGCCACCGCAAGATGCTGCAACTAATAAAAGAATTACTATTATCAAAAAAATTTTCCAGCGCTTAGAAAACTTTTTTTCTTTATGATCTGTTGCCTTCGTGTTACACCGGATCTGATTTCCACATTTTGGGCAATACCTTTCATTTTCCGTCAACTCATACCCACATTTGTTGCAAAACATTCCTTCTCCCTCCCTGGTTATCCTTTACACCATAATTACTCTCCCTTTATTTCCTATCGAATCAAACAACTACATCTTTCTCAAAACGAAATATTTCTTACTAACTAAGACTTCCCATATCTTAAATAGGCTTCGCACCTTGAAAATTCAATATTTCATATACTGCTATAGCTACAGGATGGAGCGCGCTCCTCAGATATTCGGGCAGACGAGCTTCAAAATCAGCAGTAAATGCTGCCAGTTGATTCTCACTGAGCTTTAAGATCTCCTGAAGACTTGCTATGAAAGCATCCATCAGAATGCAAAGAGATCTTGAAAAGGTAATATCCGCCATTTCATCCCCCAGGAAGAAGAACAGTTCTCCAAGTGTTCTCTGGTCTTCGTTTTGACGCTGCTCCAGAGCAAGTAACATATATCTGGTAAAAACAATTGCGGTATGAGCAGTCAATGCATCATAGGAAAGGCTGTGGCATTCCCCGATCAGATTCAGCATGGATTTGCAGGTTTTGAAGAATACTTCAATCTGCATATGCCGATATCCGCATAATCTGCCAGCGCTTGCCATAAATACGGATGATCTCTTCTTCAAAAAGATCCGGATCTGTGCTTTCCGGCAATGGTCCGCTTATCAAATGTATGAACAGGCCCGATGACATTGGACTCTTTTGAAGATGCAATCAGGCAGCTGTTAACCGGGATCAGAGTATTTCCGTCACTCCAACTGAGTGTAAGCATACGGTATCCCTTTTTATAGGTCATATCGGTATGATCAAAAACACGGGATCCCAGTTCTGT
>DWUT01000004.1 GCA_019120615.1 Candidatus Mediterraneibacter norfolkensis | reverse complement strand
GAGTTTACGGGGATCATGGGACCTTCCGGATCCGGAAAGACCACCCTTCTGAATCTGTTGTCCACCATCGACCGGGTAACCGCGGGACACATTTATTACGGAGATACGGATATCACGGAACTGGATGAGGACGCCCTGTCTGATTTCCGGAAGGAGAACCTGGGATTCGTGTTCCAGGATTTCAATCTTCTTGATACACTCACTATCGAGGAAAACATTATCCTGGCAATGAGCCTCCACGGAAAGAAGAAAAAGGAGACGGACGAGAAGGTGAACGCGATCCTGAAGACACTGGGGATCACGGATATCCGAAATAAATTTCCCAATCAGGTATCCGGCGGACAGAAACAGCGCTGCGCCTGTGCGAGGGCGCTGATCAATGAACCCGGGCTGATCCTGGCGGATGAACCGACTGGGGCGCTGGACTCCCGTTCCGCCCAGATGCTGCTCAGTACATTCTGCAGGATGAACGAGGAAATGGGCGCTACTATCCTGATGGTAACCCACGACGCATTTTCCGCCAGTTACTGCAAAAGGATCCTGTTCCTGAAAGACGGGGAGATATTCAACGAGTTGATCCGCGGGAAGAAGAGCAGAAGAGAATTTCTGAACGAGATACTGGATGTGCTCGCCCTGACAGGAGGTGACAGCGATTATGTTAAATAAGCTGGCCCTTCGAAATGTAAAACGATCCATGCGGGATTATCTTGTCTATCTGATCACCATGATTGCGGTGGCGGCGATGATGTTCGCCTTCAATTCGCTGATCTTTTCCAAAGATATCCAGGAGATGTGCTCAGAAGCCATGGTGCTGGGAGCGATGCTTGGGATGGCGACTTTTTTTATCGTGCTCATCGTGGCATGGCTGATCAATTATATGGCGCGGTTCATGCTGGAAAAAAGGAGCAGGGAGTTCGCAACCTATCTCCTGATCGGTCTGAAGAAGAAAGAACTGTCCCGTCTTTATATGAAGGAGAATCTGCTGATCGGGACAGTGGCGCTCATACTCGGGATCGGACTGGGAACTCTGCTCCAGCAGATCATCATGACGGTATTCTATTCTATATTCAGTGAGGATTACCATCTGCGGATTCAGATGAACGGCTGGTGCCTGTTCATGACAGTGTGCTGTTACTATGCCTGTTACCTGTTTGCGCTGAGACGAAACCGGAAAATGTTTAAAAAGATGACCATTGCGGAACTGCTCCGGATGGACAGGAAAAATGATGAGATAAAGCCAGGTCACGAGAAAATAAAACAGTGGCTGTTTCTTTTTGCGGTAGCATATATCCTGGTCGTCTACGTCATGATGGTGAGAGGGTGTTCCGTGCTTATGGCACTGATCCTGATGGCTGGATTTGTGGCGGCGGTCTATCTGCTCTCTGCCGGATTCTCTGCGTTTATCGTGTGCAGGGTGCAGAAAAAGGGGAAGGGAATGTACCGGAAAGAGCGGATCTTCCTGTACCGCCAGCTCTCCTCCAAGGTGCGCACCATGCGTTTTACAATGGGCACGCTGACCATTCTCCTGATCTGCGCTCTGTTGGGCAGTTCATTTGCCCTCATGTTTGCCAGATATCAGAATCAGGCAATCGACTATGGAATGCCTTTCGACGTGATCATCCACAGTTCTACACCGGGGGATGATTTTGCGGAGGAGATCTCTGTGATCAAGTCATACAATCCGATCCTGGAGCAGAGAACTTATCAGATCTACGAGAACGGAAGCCAGGATATGAACCGGTATTATGCATCCCATGTCTCCTCTGTCATGGAAAAGCATGCAGATGGGGAAGGAAACTTCATTCCGGGCAGGGAATATTATACTTACGATACCTATATGAAACTCAGCGACTATAACGCGCTGAGACAGATGCTTGGAGAGAAGCCGGTCACGCTGGAGGAGGATGAGTACGCTCTCCAGACAAAGTCCAGGATAAAAAAGGATTTCGGGGAGGATATTTATTCTCAGCAGGTTCAGGCAGGAGGAAAAACACTGACTCTGTCGGCGGTCTATACAGCAGGATTTTCCCAGAACGGGATCAACGGCGCAGACTACCTGATCATCGTTCCGGACGAGATCTGTGACGGAATGCAGGCATACTATTCCGCTTACGCTGCGGACATAGAAGGAGAGGGAACCGTCGAACTCAGGGACGCACTGGATGAGGCCCATCGCCACAAACACGGTCTTATGACATATGATGAATACGAGGCGGCGTGGACAGCCGGAGAGATCGGGGAGGATGAATGGCAGGATGATACGCTGGAAGCCGGGGGAACAGATGAGATGATCGTCATGATCGCAGACCTGTTCGTTCATGACGCGGACGCTGCCGAACTGAAATTTGTCGTTACTTCCGTCACATTCCCGCTGGAATATATCGCTTTGATCTTTGTTTTCGTGGCGGTCACCATCCTGGCTGTCCAGCAGTTATCAGATTCGGGAAAATACCGGTTCCGGTACGATGTGCTGAAGAAGCTGGGAATGAAGAGACAGGAGGTGGACCGGGTGATCTTCCGGCAGCTCGCCATGTTCTATCTTGTCCCTGCCGTCGCAGCGGCGGTGATCAGTTCTGTGATCGTGATCTATGCCGGAAATGCGTTTGTGAGGATGACAGGAGCATATGGAAACGGGCTCTATTATTTCGCAATCTCTCTGCTGATCTGTGCAGGAGTGTATGTGATCTATTTCGCAGCCACATATCTGGGATTCAAACGGAATGTGGAGTCCGCAGCGCCAAAGAATAAATATTGAAAATACGAATTTTACATCC
>DWUT01000031.1 GCA_019120615.1 Candidatus Mediterraneibacter norfolkensis | reverse complement strand
AGAAGCTCCGAAAATGAGAAGCCTTGCGGCTGTGATGACCAGGCGGCAAGAACGCCGCCGATATCGTGATTTCAGAATAGCACAATCCGCTACGAATTACAATCACTAAGGGAAAAAAGAGCCGCCACTGATGTCTTGTTCCATATCCAAATATGGTTCATCACATCCGTGGCGGCACCTGTAGCTTTCTCACCAGATTTCTGAGAATTCTTATTTCTTACTATCTTATCCCCGGCAGTCCTCCTGCCGGAATCCTTTCAAAATCCCACACCTCCTCACTCCATCCGAGAGTCTCGATATAAAATGCCGGATCCCTGCTCTGCTCTTCCGTCACGGAAAAGATCCGGTCGCCATTTGTCTCGTTCATACTGCTTATGCTGTCTGAAGTCTCCAGTTCATAGGCGCTGCTGGTAATTCCCAGTACGTCCCATCCTGAGATCCGGCTCGCATTGGTTCCGGTGCTCAGACTGACGGCGCTTTCCACTGCGGCGCTGCCGCTCTGGGGTCCTCCGATGATCCCGCCGTTTCCAACCGGGTCCGGAGCCGTAATGGCAGTTTTTGTCAGACATCTTCTCATGATCCCGTCTCCCTGCCATCCGGTGATCCCTCCGACCCTGGCTCCCATCTGATGCCGGCTCGTTCCCTCCAGCGTTCCCGTCACGATACAGTCTTCCAGGATTCTTCCGTCAAACTGCCCCGCAATCCCTCCGATGGTATTATTTGCCCGGATCGAGATATCCTCCACGGAGATCTTTCTCACTTCGCTTCCCGATATGATCCCTGCAAGACCACCTGCCTGATTCGCGTCATTTTCGATCACCAGGTTTTTCACCCTGATCTTTTCCACTGTCGAATTTCGGATTTCATTTGCCAGAGCGCCCTTTTGTGTATCTGCGGTCAGATTTGAATCTGTAATTGTCAGATCCGTAACAGAGGCGCCATCCATTTTTTCAAACAGCACCGCGTCAAGACCTGAGATACTGTGTCCGTTTCCGTTCAGTTCTCCCGAGAAAGTTCCTCTCACCGCGAACTCGCCGGACGGCAGTGTGCTGAAATCCAGATCCGCCTCCAGGACGTACTGTTTTTTCAGTGTCTCCGCAGACTCTCCAATAGCAAGGAACTCTTCCGGCGTGGTGATCTTCCTGTCTCCCACTGTCACACTCATATCTCCGTATTCATAGTATCCTTCGGTCTTGCTCTTCACCAGCGGAAGAGGCATATCTGCATCCTCCACTTTCACATTTCCAAGGGTCACCTTCTTTGTCTTCACCGCGAAAAGCGCCTGTGCGTCCCCCGCAAAAGAAGGTGCGGAGATCGTCAGATCTTTCACCTGTGCATACTGCAGATCTCCGAACAGAGGATACTGCATCCCTGTCATCCGGCAGCCGTTTCCATCCAGTATCCCGATAAACCTTCCCGGGATATAGCTTCCGCCGGACGCGGTCACACCGCTGAAATCAATATCATTTTCCAGGCGGTAATATCCGTAGGGATTCTGCGCCGCAAGCCGGATCAGTTCCTCCGCAGAGGTGACCGGGATCACTGACGGGTTCTGATAGATCCCGCCTTCGCTGAAGTCTCCTGTCACACGCTTCACCATCCCGTAAAGCATCCTCTTTGTCTCAAAACTCTGATTCGTATTGCCGTTTACCGCGTCCGCCTCAAAAGCAGCCTTAAACTGTGCGATCACGGTGTCTTTATCAAAATACGGAATCTGATCCAGTTTCTGTTCCACTTCTCTGTAGCGATCCAGCTTATACTGTCTCCAGGTAATTTTCTCATCCCCTGTCGCTTTTCTCAGCGCATCCAGGTCGTTTTCACTGAGTGCGGACATATAAGTCATATATCCTTTTTCATATCCTGCCACGCCCAGCATCTCCTGCCCCAGTCTCTTGAAAGAATGGGTGTCTGGCGAACCGCTGTCGTTATGGGACTGATACCAGTTCATGGTGTAGAAGGACTCAAAGCCATAGCTGCCGTCCGTTGCCGTTCCAACCTTCTCCGGGTAGGACGAGGCATTCCGGATGGAGATCCGGTTGTCCCACAACTTTTCCATACTGTCTAAATCCATGGCGCCGATCTCCTGAGCGGTAAGTTTCCTGTACGTCGTACTCATAGAAGAGGTGCCTCCTGCAGTGTGTTCTGCCTGGACTGCCACCGCCGCCTGCACTTCCGGCGACAGCTCAAAGAACGCCTGCGCCGCTGTCAGAATCCGGTCCGTCAGAACAGACGCCGTCATGGACCGATCCAACAATTCACCGTCAAAAAACATGAGACTGCTCAGAGATACGCCGCTGTAGTCGATCCCGTACCATTTATCATAATAATTGTACGCATACAGCATCCGCTTCAGCATCTCTTCATCCTCCATACGCTCTCTCGCAAGCGCCTGCACGGAAGGGTGACCGCTGTAAGTCGGGTAATGATCTGAGGAGGAATACAATCTTACCAGGAAGCCTTCCATATCCGCCTTTACCGTTTCATTATAGTAATCCGTATACAGGCGGCTCTCCTCCTCCGGCGTCAGCGAGGCGATCTCTGAAGCATAATCATATCCTGCTGCCCGCTCTGAGGCTTCACTTAAAAATGTTTCGTCAATGTCCGATACATATTTCCGGAGCTAGTATCTCAGCTCCGTGCCGTCCACTTCATAGGACGCCGCCAGGTCTCCGGTGAGTTTCCGGTAAGTGACCGGATACTCTTCCATATTCCCTTCTTCAAACACAACCCGGATCTTGCGGATTTCTTCCGGTGCATCCCTGCGCACGCCTGACACAAGCCTGTCGTTCTCATCCAACGGCAGGACAAACCGGACCGTTCCGGTCACAAACAGATCATTATCGGACAGGCTGTTTCCATATTCCACCCACATGCGGGTATCGGACAGGGGCATCAGCTTCGCCATGTTTGCATAGGCTCTCTCCCTGGCGGGATCGTAGCCTGCATGGTTTACGATCGAACTGTATCCCGGGATTCCCAGATTATTTTCCTCTATGGGCGCGCCCTTTATGGAAGGCAGCTTCCCGTATGCAAGTCCGTCCAGCTTCCAGACGTCCCCGTCAAATTTCAATGTATCTTCATAGAAACTTCTGTCATAAACCGCGTCAGTCTCTTTCACATCCGCCTGATTATCCTGCGTAATATTGGTCACACTGCCGGAACCGGAATACTCATACACCTCTTTTACATTGTCCAGGACATCAAACCCGGCGATCCGGTATCCCGCCCCGGAGCTCATACTCAGACTGTACTCGATGGCGGGGCTTCCCGTGTTCGGACCGCCGATGATCCCGCCGTTTCCTTTCTTTGCAGGGGCAATGATCTGCGCCTTTGTATAGCATCTGCGGATCATGCCGCCTTCATGCCATCCGGCAATTCCTCCGGTCCTGGCGCCGAGAGACGGATGATCATAGGTTCCCTGAATCTTTCCGGTCACGTAACAGTCCTCGATCAGGGCTCCGCTCTCCGTCTTGCCGACAATCCCGCCGACCGCCACAAGTCCTCTCACCGATACGTTCACTGATGCGCTTTTCCGGATCGTAGAATTCACAAGTCTTCCGGCAAATGCGCCCATCCCGTCCACACCGTTTGAGATAGACGAATCCATAAGGAATACATTCTCGATCACGGACTGATTCTGGATCACATTTGCCAGGATCCCGCTCTGTGATGTAGTCACAACGGCGTCTTCGATCACCAGATCATGGATCTTCGCCCCGCTCAGCGTCTGGAAAAGAGCGGTGGGGAGATTTTTGATCCGGTATCCGTCCCCGTCCAGTTCCCCGGTAAATGTCCCCGTCACTGCCGCCCGTTCTGCAGAAATGCCAGACGCGTCCAGATCCTCTGTCAGCTTAAAGCTTCCTTTCGGATCCGAAGCCATTTTCGCGAACAGCTCCTCTGCGCTGGCAATCAGTGGGTATTCTCCTTTCTCATCCATATATGCCACCGGAAAGGCATGTCCGGTGACTCTGGTCCCGTCCGCCTCGTACCGGATCATATCTTCCTGATCCAGGACCGCATACACACTTCCGGTGTCTCCGTCCTGCCGGAATTCCCGGACACCTGCATAGAAGTCCGGCATCTCCTCCATCTCGATCACAGCGTAATAATTTTCCGGATCCTCCGGCAGGCCGTCTGTAATATCCAGCACACGTACTTCCTCTCTCCCGCTTCCTCCGGTATAATACAGTCTTTCCGCCGTGATATCTTTCATCTCCAGAGCGTCTCTGGATGCGGACACCGTCTGTGAGAGCAGCACCTCACCGCTGTATCCGTTGGACTGGTCGTCCATGGCATCCGTATCCCGGTCATAATCCGCAATCACGGTAATGATATAGCTTTCCTTCAGTGTCAGTGCTGCGGACACTTCATTGTCCCCGGCAGCGACGGTTTCCTCCAGAAGGACTTTTCCGCCCTCCTCCTCGATCTTCACCCGGGCGTCCTGAAGTGCACGATCCTCGTCCCTCAGTTCAAACCGGATACTAAGTTCATCCTGTGCCGTCTTGTTCCAGGCAAAGTTTTCTGCTGTCGGAATGTCTTTGAGCACCTCTGCCTGGATTGTATGCTCTGCTTCTGCCTCTGTTCCGTCGTCAAAGACGACCTGGGACAAAGTAAAATCATGGACGCCTGCCTGATCCGATGCGGGAACGGATGCTTTCCACATACCGTCCTGCTTCTCCGGACTCACTTCCAGATGATCCACCACCAGCGCAGACAGCTTTCCGTCGGCATTATGGCTGATCCCATAGAACAGTTCGACGGCTTTACCTTTTTCTGCATAGACAGAACCTGCCTTACTGTCTGTGATCAGGATCTGGAGTTTCGCCTTTACTGTCTCTTCCGCAAGGATGCATCCGGACTCCGGCTCTGTCCCGTCTTCCGTAAGATCCCTGTCTGCAATGATCTGCACAGTATACCTGTCAGTCAGCCCGGTATCCGTAAGGCTGATCCGGGCGTCATATTTTCCATCGGCAAGATCACTTTCGCCGAAGCTCTGCTCACCCACTGTCTTTCCCTCTCCGTTTCGAATCAGGACTTTGTGCCCTGAGAGCGCCCCGTCCGGATCCGTCAGCCGGAAAGAGACACGGAACTGACTGTTCTCTGCGTCCTCTTCTGCCATAAAGTCCTCTACCTGCGGGATTTCTTTCAGGATCTGCAGTGTGATCTGATTATCTTTCTCCAGATCAAAAGCTTTGCCGTTTTCCAGAACGATCTGCTCAGTCGTAATTGTTTTCATTCCGGTACTGTCAAAGCCATCCAGTGTCACAGAGTATCCCTGTTCTGTCCGGATAACAGGGTACGTCTTCCCGTTCACCACCGCTCTCTCCGGCACAAATCCGGTGGCATTGGAACTCTCGAACAGCAGCACCACCGGCTGGTTTCTGCCAAATCGATCCGTCTCGGTTCCCTCTTCCGTCACCGCTTTCATACTGCCGAAAGTAAACCGGTAATCCAGATTCAATTCCACCTTCTTTGTGACGGCAAAACTTCCGCCATGATTTTCTCCTGAAGGGAACTCCCCGGATGCCCGGTCATAGGAAACCGTAATATTCACTCCATATTCCATGTCTTCTTCCAGATCCAGAACAAATTCATTTTCTCCCGCCTTCACTTCTTCTGAGACAAGAGTTGTCCCGTCAGACTCATTCACCACTTCCATGCCGGCGGAGATCACCGCGGAATCCTCATCCTTCAGTGTAAAAGAGACTTTCATCCGCGCCGTATCCGTCAGTTCTTCCGCCAGAAATCCTTCCACCTCCGGCATGTCTTTCAGAACGCCGATCTTCTCCATATGCTCCGTCTCAACCGTCTGTCCGCCCTCGAGCAGGACTTCCGAAAACTGGAACTTCTTCACACCGGCAGTATTCCCGGCCCCTGTCCGGACCGTATACACCGAACCGTTTTCTTCCCGTTCCACCTGGTGTTCTTCTCCGTTGACCGTCACGCTCTGAACCCGGGTTCCATGGGAGACATCCGCCAGGAACTTCAGTTCCACCGGATCTCCTTTCTCGTAGTGGAACTGTTCCATAGCCGAGGACAGATCTGCTTCATAATCCACCGTTTTTTCAATTTTGCGGATCAGAAGAGACAGATCCGTGACTGTCAGCTTTCCATCGGAATTCATATCAGCCTTTCCCTGTCTGCTCTCCGGCAGGAATTCCAGACCGATCAGATGTCTCTCCAGCAGTTCCACATCCGTATAATCTCTGCCTCCATCGCTGTTCAGGTCGCCCTTTCCCCCGAAGGCATAGACGCTTCCTGTCACAAGCACTGCCGCCCCCACGCAGGCGATGGCTCCGGTCATGAGCTTTACCCTGCCGGAGAGTTTTCTCTTTTTCCTCCAGTAGACCACGGCTCCGATCAGAACCGCAGAACCAAGCAGAACGCCTGCAGCCGGAAGAAGCATGACAAGGGAATCCCCTGTCTTTACATTACTGTTCTCCTGTTCATTCGTCAAATCGCTGCCGGTGCTATCTGCCACAGCATCCGGATCTTCGTTGGTCTCTTCACTGCCCGTCCCCGGATACTCCGAGACTGCGGACAATCTGAATGTAAAATCTGCGGGGTTCAAATCTTCCTTCCCCGCGGAGACAGACACATCTTTTACTGTGACAGACGTATCCCCTGCCGGGATGGACTGTCCCGCAGTAAGACGGAGCCGGAAAACGTCTCCTTCCTGTGTGCTGCCGTCTCTGTGTATCAGTACAAACTGTCCGTTCTCCGGATTATAAAACAGTTTTTCCCAGGAATTCACTGTCTCAAAGTCCTCCTGAGAAACTCCACCAAAAACAGCGGAGTCATATTCCAGCGTTCCTTTGAGCGCGTTGACTCCGCTATTTATGTCAGTATATCCTTCCAGCGAGAATGTAAGCTCGATCTCCTGTCCCTTCCTGACCGTATCAGCCTGGGACGAAATCTCCATTCCCGCCACATCCGCGGCGCTCGCTTCCATGCCGCTCCATAAGAGTCCGCATACGGTAACCGCTGCTGCAATCAGGGCTCTTATCCTTCTCATATCGTTCTTCAGTCCTTTCAAAAAAATTTTCTTTTTCTGACCAGACTGATTGTACCTGTTTAACAATATGCCGGACAATATGAGATTACTGGAAATCAATATTTACCCCGCGCTGACAGTTTGGACTTAAATCAAAAAAGTTGTATTCTGTTCAGGGTATTTCATTTTCTGTCATAATTTTCAGTCCATCTCACAGAGCCGCCGGAACGCTCCGCGGTCCCCCTACAGCATACACTCCGTAATCTTTCAGCCTCTCCCGGGGCACACTTTACATCAAGTATATCAATCTGCCCCCTTTTCTTTTGACTCAATATCTTTCATACGGAAGGCTCCTCTCTGTTTTGATCCGTCTTTTCATTCCTTTATTGCCGTCTTGTCAGTTTCCTGCATCATATTCTCCGGATCAGCTCCCATATCGCCATCATGATATCCGCCGGAAGAAACTTTGCTGCCAGGCGGTGAACCATACACACCGGTCCCGGAGTGGAGACCGCCATCCCCAGCCTGCTGTCAATAAGCGCCCATGCAGCGACACGCGAGGCCTTTGATGCAAATGGAAAATGCCGGATCGCTTTTTTCCTGTCCGTTTCTTTTGCTGCAGGAATAAATTCCGTATCTTTGATCCAGTAAGGGCATACCGCTGTCACACAGATCCCGCTGCCCCATAATTCCCAACGAAGGGCTCTGCTGTATCGATACAGAAATGCCTTCGAAGCGGCATAAACATTCAGATTCGGGAAAGGCTGGAACGCGGCAGTGCAGATTCCCGTTGCAACACGGATCCCCGTTGCAAATCTGTATCTCACACGGTATAATTGACTGCAGAATCGAAAGGAGTGAGAATACTGCAGTACGTATTATTAGGTTCCGCGATCATACTGGAGATCATCGCGACCAGCCTGCTAAAAGCTTCAGAAGGCTTCACAAAACTGCTTCCGGCGGCATGCTGTATCGTTTTATATATCATCTGCTTTTACGCATTCTCAAAAGCACTGCTCAGCATTAACCTTGGCGTCGCTTACGCCACATGGTGTGCCGGGGGCATTGTCGCTACAACAATCATCTCAGCCGTTATATTCGGGCAGAAAGTCAATACGGTCGGCATCATCGCGATCGTCCTGATCATCATCGGATGCGTGATCCTGAACCTGTTCGGCACGTCAGGGAACTGATGTGCCAAACAGAGCACTTTGGGATTTTCCATATATTTAAAAAATTCTTATTTCTGCAGCAACCAGTCCGCTATATCGCAAATTATAATTCCTTCGTAGCTGTATTGCGGATGTCTGGTCCGGGCAATGATCATCTTGGGATAAGCGTCCCGAATCTGGAACAGCGGCGAACACTCTCTTTCAAAAGTCTCCTGCCCGGAGATATCATCGCTTACCTGAATATATATTTTTTCGCTTCCCATTTGTGCTACAAAGTCGATTTCTTTCTGATACAGTTTCCCAACATAAACATCATATCCACGACGGAGAAGCTCGATACAGACTATATTCTCATATACTCTGCCATAATCCATATTTCTGCTTCCGAGAACAGCATAGCGAATGCCGGTATCGCATAAATAGAATTTCTCAGAACTTTCCAGATACTTTTTCCCGCGGATATCATAACGCTTAATATCATAAAAAACAAAAGCATTGCACAGATATTTAATATATTTTCCAACCGTCACATGATTCGTCGCAATCTTATTGGCTGACAGCAGTTTGCTGACCTTATTGGGAGATGTAAGGTTGCTGATATTGTCCATAAGGAACTCGCTTAACCGCTGCAGAACAAAAGTATCTGCCAAAGCATATTTCTGCACCAGATCTCTCGTAACAATCGTTTCGTAAACTTCTTTGATATAGTTCGTCCGGTCTTTCTCTGTTCTATACAGGTAAGATCCCGAAAGTCCACCTTGTATTGAATACATATCAAAAAGTTTGTCTTTATCGCTGATCTCATCATAATACTGGCAATATTCCTGAAAGCTGAAAGGGAACACATGAATTTCAATATAGCGTCCGGTAAAAAGAGTTGCCAGATCAGCGCTCAGTAAAAAGGCGTTTGAGCCAGTCACATAAATGTCATATTTTCCCTTAGAATACAGACTATTGATCGCAAGTTCAAATTTGGGACACATCTGGACTTCATCAACAAAAAGGTAATTTATTTTTCCTTCCTGATAGTTTTCTTCTACATAGGAATGCAACGCATGGTATTCCTTAATTTTTTCATACGCCAGATCCATAAAATCAATGAAAATAATGTTGATATTTTCAAATTGACTTTTCAAATATTCAATATATGCCTGCATCAATTTCGACTTTCCTGAGCGGCGGATACCTGTAATGATTTTAATATCGGGAGTACCATTCAGTTCAATGATTCTATCCAGGTATTTTTTTCTCGTAATTGTTTTCATATCATCACCACTTTCAAAAGTCAAACTTTTTTTATTTTTCGAAACTCTTCTGTTGTGCTTATTATACTTCCTTTATTATAATATATTCAAGATTTCACTTTCAAAAAATAATTTTTTTCACTTTTTCGAAAGCAATCCCATAACTTTTTTGAAACATACAAATCATAGAAGCAAATAAAAATGAGCAGAATACTATTATTGCACCCTGCCCACATTTCTCAGTATTCTGTTCTCAGCAATCACAGTCCCAGACTGTCCACCCATTCATGGACTTCCGCAAGTCATTGTTCTCCGCCAGTCACATCCGCGATCGCATTTGCCGCCGAGTTCCCTGCGTCAGATGATCAGCATCGCGTCTCCAAAGCTGAAGAACCGATACCGTTCTCTGACCGCTTCCTCATAAGCCGCAAGTACATGATCCTTCCCTGCCAGTGCGGATACCAGCATGATCAGCGTGGACTCCGGCAGATGGAAATTGGTGATCAGTGCGTCCAGGATCTTGAACCGGTATCCCGGATAGATGAATATCTCCGTCCATCCGCTGCAGGCTTTCAGCCTTCCGTTCTCGTCCGCCGCGGATTCCACGGTACGGCAGCTCGTTGTCCCTACGCAGATCACGCGTTTTCCGTTCTCCTTCGCGCGGTTGACCTTCTCCGCCGCCTCCTCATCGATCATATAAAATTCCAAATGCATATGGTGGTTTTCCACATCGTCCACCTTGACCGGACGGAATGTTCCCAGCCCCACGTGCAGCGTCACCCTGGCGATATCGATGCCTTTCTCCTCGATCTCTTTCAACAGCTCCGGTGTGAAATGCAGTCCCGCCGTCGGCGCGGCGGCTGACCCGGAGTGCTCCGCATAGACCGTATTGTATCTGTCCTTATCCTTGAGCTGATGGGTGATATAAGGCGGAAGCGGCATCTGTCCCAGCTGATCCAGGATCTCCTCAAAGATTCCCTCATACTCAAAGTGGATCAGGCGGTTTCCCTCGTCCACGATATCCACCACTTCTCCCACAAGAAGCCCGTCTCCGAAGCTGATCCTGGTTCCCGGCTTTGCCTTCCGTCCCGGCTTCACCAGTGTTTCCCAGACGTCATTGGCGCCCCGTTTCAGGAGCAGTACCTCTATCTTCGCGCCGGTCTCTTCCTTTGCTCCGATCAGCCGCGCCGGGATCACCTTCGTGTCATTGATGACAAGGCAGTCTCCCGGATTTAAGTAGTTCACGATCTCCCGGAACACATGATGCTCCGTCTTCCCCGTCTCTTTGTCGAGGACCATAAGACGGGAGGAAGAGCGGTCCTCCAGGGGATCCTGGGCGATCAGCTCCTGAGGCAGATCATAATAAAAATCACTTGTCTTCATCTTTTCAAACCTATCCCCTTCAACAAGGGAGCCCTGTATGCAGTCCACACAAGGCTCACCTTAACATTATTTCTGTTTTTTACTGTGTTCTGAGCTCCGCGTTCATCTTTTTGCCAAGTTTCTTCATCACCTGGTTCGCAGCACTCTCGATCTCCTGGGAAGTCAGCGTCTTCTCATCCGATCCGATAGTCAGTCTGATGGTCACGGATTTCTTGCCAGACGGAATCTGTTTACCTCTGTATTCATCCACAAAGGATGCATCCTTGAGAAGCGCGCTTGCCTTCTTCTTGCCCATGATCGCGTCATAGATATCATGCCATGCCGCATCCGCGTCAAAGAGCATGGAGATGTCATAATCCGTCTCCGGATACTCTGCGAGATGAGTGAATTTATTCGTTCTGGATTTCAGCGGCTTCAGTTTCGTTGTATCCAATTCGAACAACATGACAGAAAGGTTCTTGATCCCGCACTCCATAGAAACTTTCTTTGCCACCAGTCCCATATCTCCGATCTTCTGATCGTCAAGATAGATGTTGAGCCAGACAACATTGTCAGCCCATACCGGTTTCTCTTCTTTTCTGAACTCATACGCTTCCATATGCGTGTATCGCGGCATATACTCAAGGACACCCTTTGCCTCTCTGAAAAGTGTGTTGATATCCTTCACGCTGCTCGCAAACGCCGCTCCGATATGTCTGCGCTGCTCCGGAAGAGACTCCGTCTCGTCGTATACAGATGTATAATTTTTATCGAAGAATACCTGAGCCTCCTCGAAAATGGAGAAGTCATTAAAGTAGCGCTCATTTTTCACAACTGCCTCGCACAGGTTCGGAAGCAGGGAAGAACGGATATATCCCAGATCCGGTGCAGGCGGAGTGGAAAGTCTCAGGATCCCGTCCGTGTTCTGAAGGACCGCATTTACAAACACATCGTTCATCCACGGATAAGTGTACACTTCCTGCATACCGCAGCGGATCGCAAGATATTCCTTGATATTTCTGACAAGGCTCTTATCCTTCTGGTTGATCGCTCCTGTAAAGGAAGTTGTAAATGCTGTGGCGTCGAAGTTGTCATACCCGTACATTCTGGCAACTTCTTCCATCACATCATCTTTGATGGAGATATCGCCTGTGGAACGCCATGTAGGCGCAGTCACATGCATATTGTCGCCATCGATCTGAACCTCAAACCCGAGTTTCTCAAGCTTGCCACGGATCTCGTCATCTGTCAGATGTTTTCCAAGTCTCTTCTCAAGCCAGGTCAGACTTACGTCGATCTGTGCTCTCTCCAGTTTCTTCACATAGTTATCGCAGAATCCGGTCACTTT
>DWUT01000030.1 GCA_019120615.1 Candidatus Mediterraneibacter norfolkensis | reverse complement strand
CAAAAGATTTTACTTTGTCGATTGAGTTTAATGAAATCTGTACTGTTTTCATTTGAAAAATCCCTCCTTGAATTATACAATAAAGTATGCTTACTGCATGGAATTTATACAATAAGCTTAGGCCTGCACCCTATGTATATTCTACGGGAAGATATGGTAAAAGTCAAGAAACAATAAGGCAAAAATGAGGTAAAATGTGTTATGAAAAAAGCAGCTTTACATAATCTGGGATGCAAGGTAAACGCGTATGAGACAGAGGCGATGCAGGAGATGCTTGAGCGTGCCGGATACGAGATCGTTCCATTCAGAGAAGGAGCGGATGTCTATATCATCAATACCTGTACGGTGACCAACATCGCGGACAGAAAATCCCGCCAGATGCTCCACCGTGCCAGAAAGATGAATCCGGATGCCGTTGTTGTGGCGGCAGGCTGCTATGTCCAGGCGCAGAAACAGGATGTTGATCCGTGCATTGATATCGTTCTGGGAAATAACAGGAAAAAGGATCTGATCCGGGTTCTGGAGGAGTACGAGATGTCCGGAGGAAAAGACGGAAATCGGGAAGGAGAACCGGTCCGGGATCTGGACAATATCAGCGGGACGAAAGAATATGAGGAACTGAGTCTGACCAGGCCCGGGGATCATACGCGCGCCTACATCAAAGTGCAGGACGGGTGCAACCAGTTTTGTACTTACTGCATCATTCCTTACGCCAGAGGAAGAGTGCGCAGCAGGAAGACGGAGGATGTGGTGCGGGAGGTGGAAGAACTTGCCGCCAACGGTTACTGTGAAATTGTTCTCACAGGAATCCATCTGAGTTCCTACGGGATCGATTTTGACGGGGGGAGGCATCTTATGGATCTGATCCGGGCGGTACATGGAATCGAAGGGATCCGCAGGATCCGGCTGGGTTCCCTGGAGCCGGGGATCGTGACGGAGGAGTTCGCCGAAGCGCTGGCTTCACTTCCCAAGATGTGCCCCCATTTTCACCTCTCTCTGCAGAGCGGATGCGATGCGACTCTGAAGAGGATGAACCGGAGGTACACCAGCGGGGAATATCTGGAGAAATGCGCGATACTCCGAAAGCATTTCGAAAATCCGGCGCTGACCACGGACGTTATCGTCGGCTTTCCGGGAGAGACGGAGGAGGAGTTCCGCCAGTCTTTTGCGTTTGTGGACAGGGTGGACTTTTATGAGACACATGTCTTTAAATATTCAAAGCGGAAAGGAACGAAAGCCGCGGCTATGGACAGTCAGGTCAGTGAGCAGGTGAAAGCAAGGCGCAGCCAGGAGATGATCGAACTGGGCGAGAGAAAGAGGAAAGCCTACGAGGAAAGTTTCATTGGAAAAGAAGTTGAAGTGCTGATCGAAGAACCAGCAGAGGTTGACGGAAGGACAGTCCAGGTGGGACACACAAAAGAATATATGAAAATTGCACTAGACACAGAGGAAAATCTGAAGAATTGTGTCGTAAAAGTTCAAATTGAAAACGATTCACAAATTATTCATTGAATTTTGGAGGGGCTTATATTAAAATTGTAGATAGAGTAATTGGGCCTGCCCAGAATCAGAAGGAGGAACGAAGATGAGTGATTTAAGCAATACCCAGTTCTTTCAGGTAGAGCCGGGACCGCAGATCTCTGCGAAAGACATTCTTGAGATCGTGTTCAAGGCGCTGAAGGAAAAAGGGTATAATCCGGTAAATCAGATCGTGGGGTACATCATGTCGGGAGATCCGACATATATCACCAGCTATAACGGTGCGAGAAGTCTTGTCATGAAGGTGGAGAGAGACGAACTGGTGGAAGAACTGCTGAAATCGTATATTGATCACAATTCCTGGGAATAATCAGTATATGAGAGTGATGGGACTTGACTACGGGGCAAAGACAGTGGGCGTTGCGATCAGCGATCCGCTGGGACTCACGGCGCAGGGAATAGAGACGATAGAGAGAAAAGAGGAGAACAAACTCCGGCGCACATGTGCGCGCATCGAGGCCCTGATCAGGGAATATGAAGTAGAGAAGATCGTACTGGGGTTTCCAAAGCACATGAACAATGATATAGGGGAGCGTGCAGAGAAGACGCTTGAATTCCGTGACATGCTGACAAGGCGGACAGGTCTTGAGGTCATCATGTGGGACGAGCGGCTTACCACCGTGGAAGCAGAGCGCACACTGATCGAGAGCAGTGTCAGGCGCGAAGACCGAAAGAAATATATCGATAAGATCGCAGCCGTATTCATACTTCAGGGATATCTGGATTCCCTGTATATCGGCAGAAGTACTGGTGAGAGCGGCGGCGTGACGGACAGATAAGGGGATATTTATATGGAAAAAGTCAGTTTTACTTTTGGAGACGGAAGCGGGGAGGAAGAATTCTTTGTACTTGAGGAGACAAAGATAAACGGATCATCGTACATACTGGTCACGGATTCTCAGGATGACGACGCGGAATGCCTGATCCTGAGAGAAGAGGAAGGGCCGCGCGAAGGCGACTGTATCTACGAGATCGTGGAAGATGAGACAGAGCTTCTGGCAGTGTCAAAGGTGTTTGAGGAACTGCTTGAAGATGTTGACATTGAAATGTAAGATCCGACTGATGTCGAAGGGCAGGAGCGGATGATTACAATAGATTTTTACTGCGGGGGACGTAACACTGATGGAACAGAAAGAGGTTCATGAACTGCTGAAAGACAGGCTGAAGAAAAAGGGGCTCAAGGTTACGAGACAGAGACTCCTTGTTTTATCAGTGCTCGAGGAGAACAACGGCAGGCATATGACTGCGGAGGAAATTTATGAGTTTGTGTCGGAGGATTATCCGGATATCGGACTTGCCACCGTATACAGGACATTGCAGCTTCTGTGGGATATGCAGCTCGTGGACAGGATCAGTTTTGATGACGGATGTGTGCGTTATGAGATCGGGCATCTCTTTCTTGGAGAGGCAAAGCATAACCACCATCATCTCATTTGCAGAAGATGTAATAAGGTGATCCCGTTCGGGGACGACCTGCTCGATGATCTTGAGCATTACATTGAAGAAGCGACCGGATTTCATGTCCTTGATCACGAACTGAAATTTTATGGTCTGTGCAGAGAGTGCGTGAAAAAAGAAAAATGAACTGTTCAGGGAGGCAGCCCGGATGACTGCTGTTCTTTTTATGCCCGGAAGTAAAGAGAAGCTTACATAAATAAAAATGGAGGTGCTTAATAATTTGAAAAAACAGAATAATGGAAAACTACGCATCATACCGCTGGGCGGACTGGAACAGATCGGTATGAATATCACGGCGTTCGAGTATGATGACAGCATTGTTGTCGTGGACTGCGGACTGGCATTCCCCGAGGATGATATGCTGGGAATCGACCTTGTGATCCCGGATGTTACTTATCTGAAGGACAATATATCCAAGGTGAAGGGATTTGTCATCACCCATGGACATGAGGATCATATCGGCGCGCTGCCCTATGTGCTCAAAGAGATCAACATCCCGATCTACACAACAAAGCTAACCATGGGTATTATCGAGAACAAGCTGAAGGAACACAATCTTCTCCGAAGCACGAAGAGAAAAGTGGTGCGCCATGGACAGTCTATCAATCTCGGAAAATTCCGGATCGAGTTTATCAAGACGAACCACAGCATTCAGGACGCATCTGCTCTGGCGATCTACTCGCCGGCGGGAGTCGTGGTACACACGGGAGACTTCAAGGTGGATTACACACCGGTGTTCGGGGATGCCATCGATCTGCAGAGATTTGCGGAGATCGGAAAGAAGGGCGTTCTCGCGCTGATGTCCGACAGTACCAATGCGGAGAGAAAAGGATTTACCCAGTCGGAGAGGACTGTGGGTATTACCTTCGATCATATTTTCGCAGAACATCAGAATACAAGACTGATCATTGCCACATTCGCGTCCAATGTGGACCGTGTGCAGCAGATCATCAACTCGGCATATAAATATGGAAGAAAAGTCGTGGTGGAAGGACGGAGCATGGTAAATATCATCTCCACTGCTTCGGAGCTGGGATATCTGAATGTCCCGGACAAGACGCTCATCGAGATCGACGAGATGAAGAACTATCCGCCGGAGAAGATGGTGCTGATCACTACGGGAAGCCAGGGAGAGTCCATGGCGGCTCTGTCCAGGATGGCGGCGGGGGTTCACCGCAAGGTGACGATCCAGCCCAATGACACGATCATTTTAAGTTCCAATCCGATTCCGGGAAATGAGAAGTCAGTTTCAAGGATCATCAACGAACTGTCCGCGCAGGGTGCGGAAGTTATCTTCCAGGATGCCCATGTGTCAGGACATGCCTGTCAGGAAGAACTGAAACTGATCTATTCTCTTGTCAAGCCGAAATACGCGATCCCGGTACACGGTGAATACCGTCACCTGAAAGCAAATGCGGGAGTGGCAAAATCCCTGGGAATCCCGAAGGAGAATATCTTTATCATACAGTCCGGCGATGTGCTGGAGCTTGATTCAGAGTCATGCAAAGTGGTCGATAAAGTACACACAGGAGCGATCCTTGTGGACGGACTGGGAGTCGGAGACGTTGGAAATATCGTGCTGCGTGACAGACAGCATCTGGCGGAGGACGGTATCATCATCGTTGTGCTCACCCTGGAGCGCAGGACAAATCGTCTGCTGGCGGGACCGGACATTGTATCCCGTGGATTTGTCTATGTCAGAGAGTCCGAGCAGCTTATGGATGAGGCGAGACATGCTGTGGCGGAAGCACTTGACAAATGTCTTTCCGGAAGGCATACGGACTGGAACCGGATCAAACTTGTGATCCGCGATGCGATGAATGATTTTATATGGAAGAAAACAAAGAGGAAACCTATGGTCATTCCGATCATAATGGATGTGGATGTGTAACATATGATAACAGATGAACGTATCGTCACATTCATCAATTCCCTTGATACAGAGAACAGCGAAATACTGGAAGCCATTGAGAGAGAAGCCTGTGCATCTGACGTGCCGATCATCCGGCGCGAGATGCAGAGCTTCCTGAAAGTGCTGATTTCGCTGCAGAAACCTGCGAGCATTCTGGAGGTCGGGACTGCCGTAGGTTTCTCTGCGTTATTGATGAGTGAATATGCTCCGGACGGATGCAGGATTACGACGATAGAAAACTATGAAAAACGGATTCCAATAGCAAGGGAGAATTTTATACGGGCGGGAAAAGAGGAGCAGATCACTCTGATCGAGGGGGATGCCGCGAAAGTACTCGCACAGCTCGGCGGAGAGTTTGATTTTATCTTTATGGATGCCGCGAAAGGCCAGTATATCCACTATCTCCCGGATGTGATGCGTCTTCTTTCCGAGGGGGGATGTCTGGTATCTGACAATGTGATGCAGGACGGTGATGTGATCGAATCCAGATTTGCCGTTGAGCGCCGGAACCGGACGATCCATGCACGGATGAGAGAGTATCTGTATGAACTCAAGCACAGGGAAGACCTGGTCACGTCCATTCTTCCCCTGGGAGACGGAGTGGCGGTAAGTGTCAAACAGAGCGTGAGAAAGGAAAAGAATGATGAAGAGACATCCTGAATTACTGATACCTGCGAGCAGTCTGGAGGTGCTGAAAACAGCTGTTATTTTCGGCGCGGACGCGGTTTATATCGGCGGAGAAGCATTTGGACTGCGCGCAAAGGCGAAGAATTTTTCCATGGAGGATATGAGGGAGGGAATTGAATTTGCTCATGCCCACGGAGTGTCAGTCCATGTGACAGCCAATATACTTGCCCATAACAGCGACCTGCCCGGAGTGCGGGAATATTTTGAAGAACTGAGAGAGCTGAAGCCGGATGCCCTGATCATAGCGGATCCCGGCGTCTATGATATTGCGAAAGAAGTCTGCCCGGAGATTGACCGGCATATCAGCACCCAGGCAAACAACACCAACTACGGGACCTATAATTTCTGGTACAGGCAGGGCGCGAAGAGAGTAGTCTCCGCCAGGGAACTTTCGCTCAAAGAGATACGGGAACTCCGCTCTCATATCCCGGAGGATCTGGAGATCGAGACGTTCGTTCACGGTGCCATGTGCATCTCCTATTCCGGGAGATGTCTTCTCAGCAATTACTTTACCGGAAGGGATGCCAACCGGGGAGCCTGTACCCATCCCTGCCGTTGGAAATATGCGGTGGTGGAAGAGACGAGGCCAGGTGAATATATGCCGGTCTATGAAAATGAAAGGGGAACCTACATTTTCAATTCAAAGGATCTGTGTATGATCGAGCATATACCGGAACTGATCGAGGCAGGGATCGACAGCTTCAAGATCGAGGGAAGGATGAAGACTGCCCTCTATGTGGCGACTGTTGCGAGAACGTACCGGAAGGCGATCGACGACTATCTGGAAGATCCTGAGCTTTACCGGAAAAATATGCCCTGGTACCTGGATCAGATCTCCAACTGCACCTACCGCAAGTTTACCACAGGCTTTTTCTTCGGAAAACCCGATGAGGATGCTCAGATCTACGACAGCAACACTTATGTGAAAGAGTACACCTATCTGGGGATCGTGGGAGAGGTGAAGGACGGTTTATGCCGGATCGAACAGAGAAATAAATTTTCAGTGGGCGAGACCATTGAGATCATGAAGCCCGATGGGAGAAATGTGGAGGTTCTGGTCAGACGTATATTAAACGAAGAGGGACAGGAGCAGGAGAGTGCCCCGCATCCGAAACAGGTGCTTTTTGTGGAACTCAGTTTATGTCCTGAAAAATATGATATCCTGCGGCGTTGTGAGCCGCGTTCATGAGACAGAAAGAAAAAGCAGGAAATAACTGAAAAATCTCCCCTTAGCACCTTTTTTGTGATACAATGAGGAAAAGTCTAAGGGGGGATTTTATCATGTGGCTTCAGAAAATGCCGTTTATTGTCAAACTGCTGCTCTATGTGATCGTGTTTCTTTTCCTCAGCCTGTTTATCATTGTGGCGCTGAGCCTGATGTTTGAGCCGGAAACGGAAGAGATTTCAGGATGGGTGTATACTGTAGGCTTTGTCCTGAGTCTTGTCATCTCTGTCGCAGGAGGGATAAACATTGAGAATAACGGCCTTCACCGCATACGTGAACAGGCAGTGGCCATGAAGAGCAATATCAAAGTGATCGGAGGACGGATCGAAAATATCCTGCTCCAGCTTGATCCGGTCGTGGAGAGACAGATGAAGCATGAGGAGGATGTTTACCTGAAGGTGAGCCGGAATGATTCGAAGAAATATAGGCATCTCAGATCGCTGGGAGAAGTCAAGGCGAGTCTGAGCGCCTATCCGACGTTACGCTCTGATGAGACGGTGATGAAACTGTTCTCGCAGATCGTGAAGGAATATGAGGACCTGGCGCAGGCGAAGATGGCTTATAACGCCTATGCCGCACAGTATAATTCCGGTGTCAAGAGTTTTCCGGTATGTCTTCTCAGATCGGTGAAAAAAGAACCGCTTCTGGATTACTACGAGGATCCGACAGACGAGCAGATCATTTGAAAAACAGGCGCAGTTTCTGGACTGCGCTTTTTTCTATCCTTGAGACATAAGAGCGGGAAATTCCAAGCTGTCTGGCAATTTCCCGCTGTGTATACTGCTCTCCGTTATAAAGTCCATATCTCATTTTCAGAACGAGCTTTTCCCTTTGGGAGAGCTCGCTTTCTACTTTTTCATAGAGTTTCTGGATATCTTCTTTCAGGTTAATCTTCTCGGGAATGTCCGGTTCGTCCGTCTCCATGACGTCGTATAGCCGGATTTCGTTGCCCTCCCGGTCGGTCCCGATGGGCTCATATAGGGAAACTTCTTTCCCGCCTTTTCTCCGGGCACGGATATGCATCAGGATTTCATTTGCAACCCCTCTCCATTGGCTCTAAAATATCAGGGATGTCAGTATCAGAGAAAGTATCTTCACTTCCTGTCAGATACAGGTGTACTGTGTTTCCATCCCACAGTACTGTTTTTACCAGTTTTCTCAGAGAAGTACGTTTTTCATCAATGGGCATCAGGTCAAATGTACTGGAGAAATCAGAGAGTTTATCCTGTAATGCGGACAGTTCATCATATATTTTTGATTTATCCTGTTCAATGAGTTCCAGTTCTTTTATCTGTCGTTCTATATCCTCTTTCTCGGAGTGGAGTTTATTGATTCCTTCGTTGATATACTGGAGCGTTATGCTATTGTCGATTTGGGATAATGTTTTAAGAAGTGTATTGATACGGTTATCCTTGTCTTTCAGACTTGCATTTAGCAATGTCAGTTCAGACTGGCTGTGATTTGACTCTTTCAGCAACAGTTGTTCGGCACTGTTTAGCTGCTGCATAAATGTACTGGCGTCACGAGGCAGTTTTTTGATTTCATTACATATGAAACGATCCACATCATTTCCACGGGGATTTTTCATATTACAGTTCTGCCCCTTGCTCTTTGATTTCTCCTCACACATATAGGCGAATATCTTATTACCATTCTGGTCGGTACGGTTATAGTTTTTCGGTCGCATATAGGAATGACAGTTTGCACAGCGGATCAGCCCGGATAATAATGCCGTATTTTTACGGGGACGTCTGTATGCACGTTTCTGACCATTTTTTAATCTGTCCTGAAGAGCAACCCATTGTTTGCCGGATATAAATGGTTTATGTTGTCCAACTGCGACAATCCATTCTTCGATGGGATGTTCAAGATGGGACTGTTCTGTACTCTGGTCAAGTTTGTTATATACCATCAGACCATGTTTCCCGTCAAATAGGGAGATGTCCATACAGATTTGAGCATTTATTGATTTGAAATAGTGATACGTATCAAGGTCGGCAGCAGCATAGACAGGATTTTTGAAAATCGTCTGTAATGCGTAACGTGAGAAATATTTATCATTTCTTGTTTTCAGTCCGGTCTGATGACTGAATGTCTCGACTGCGGTTAATGAACCTTTTTCAAAATATTTATTTACGAGAGTATGATAGAGGATTTCTTCTTCTGGTATATCTTCCAGTTTGTGTGAATAACGAGTTTTTCCGGTTATATGGTCTGCATATTCTAATTGTATACTGCGATATCCTAATGGTGTTGTTCCGCCGAGCCATCTTCCGGTTTTTGCAAGACCAAGCATATTGTCACGGATTCTGGCAGTGGTCGCTGAACGTTCCATTTGTGCAAAGACAACACTCAGATGCAGCATTGCTTCTCCCAGTGGTGATGAAGTATCAAAGTTTTCATTGAGTGATACGAAAGATGTTTTATGCTTTTTTAGTTTTTTGTCAAGTAGGGTAAAATCAGTTAGATTTCTGCTGATCCTGTCGACACGGTAACAAACGATAGTAGAAACTTTATCAGCCATACAGTCAGTAAGAAGTCTTTGAAAATCAGGACGGTTGATGTTTCCGCCGGAATAGCCTTCGTCCTGATAGATTTTGATTTCTGTATTATTGTCATACTCAGGCAGTGAGCGGATATAGTTTTGGCATTTGTCAATCTGGATGGCAATGCTTTCACCCATAGAGGTTAGTTTTGATTTCCTTGCGTAAATAGCGATATAACGTTTTTCTTTTGCTTTCATTAACACATCATCCTTTCTTTTTTCTAGCAATACTATAAAGTAAATAATATGTAATTGCAAAAAAGTTTAGAACTAAATAAGGAAAAATGCGTCAAAAAGACAAAATTCGACAAAAATAAACTGCCTATATCATCAATATAAGCAGTTTAATTGGAAATATGGCGGGGATAAGGTTTCTTTTCATCTGTAAGACCGGCAAGATAATCCATACTGGTGTTAAGTGCCAGTGCTATTTTTCTGCATTGTTCGAAGGTGTAATAGCGTTTTCCGTTTTCGATTTTAGAATAATCACTCTGGTCAATTCCTGTCAGGTGTTGCATTTTTATCTGGGTATAACCTCGTTCTTTTCTCAGTTCTTTTAATCGAGACATAATTACCTCCATTTGATAAACAATTTCAATTTTATTATGGCAGTATGACCTATTGACAAATAGGGTGTTATTGACCTATTATTTGGTTAACAAAGCGAAAGGAGTGCATGAAATGGCAGTATGGGGAATTGGTGCATATTATCCTGGGGAACAGGAGGATAAGGCAAAGCAGTTTGTGGAAAAAGGAAGGATTATTATTGGTTACAGTGAAGAAGAGCATCCCGATTATTATGTGATGCTGAGGTCTATTAAACCGGGAGATATTATATTCATAAAATCTCGATTTATGCTAAATAAGCCTATGAGGATAAAAGCGATAGGTATTGCAGTTGATTATCAGATATCAGAAGAAAATGGTATGGATAATAGATTGGGAATGAAAGTCAACTGGATAAAAGACTTGACAGATCAACCAATCGATATTGAAAAAGGAAAGTTCAATGACGGTTCGACACGGACAATATACCAGGAAATGGATTCAAAGATTATAAATCAAATTGCAGAGTTACTAAATGAATAATAAAGGGGAAAGAAAATGAAAAAGATTTGTCCGCAATGTGGAGCGGAAATGAAAGAAAATGCTAAATTTTGTGGGAAATGCGGAACAAAATATGAGGAAAGTAAGAATGAGAATACGTTAACGAGACAAGAGATACAACCAAAACAAATAATTGTTCCACGAAAAAGAAAACTAAAAATTTTGGTTATTGTCCTAGTTATTGCTATTGCAATACTGTTGATATTTGTTCCGGGAAGTGGCAAAAATTGGGAAGATGTGGTTAAAGAATATTTTTCTGTTTCTCAAAACAAATTTTCAGAGCACGGTATTGAAAATGAAGTAAGACAGGAGAATTTTACCGAACAAGATAATGTGGGGGAAATAAGTGGAGACAGGTATACTGTCAAACTAAATAAACCCCTATGGGACTGTGGATATACATATATGGGTGTAATGTCAGAGTCTTGTGACATCCATTTTTATGTGGACGAAAATGAAAATATACAAGCTATAAGTTGTAATATGAATTTACAATACGATAATGATTTTATAACTATTATATTAGACAGTATGTTGAGCGTATTTGCTGATTTAAATGAAAAGGAATTGTATAATGTCAAAAGTCAATTTTCAATGTCTGATCGTTTGGGATTGGTTGTATTTGAAGATGGATATGGTTCATATGAATATGATGGAAAAGTTTATGTTGTAGATTCTTATAATGGATTTACAACGTTTGATGTATACAATTCGGATGTAATTGCAAGTATAAATGATAATGCGCAATAAGGATATTTTGAAAAAGAAAGCACAGAGGATATATAGGAGATAACAATGAAGTATTGTAAACGCTGCGGAACCCAATTAGATGATGATGAATTATTTTGCACTGCCTGTGGCACCAAATATGAAGAAAATGAAACGGTTCCTATTAAAAATGAGCCAGATGAGAATAAATCAAAGAAAACAAGTAAAAGTAAAAAACCGATTATATTAATTGCGATAGCAGTTTGTCTTATTGCATTAGGTTCTATCGGATATTTTGTCATCTATCCACAGGTAACACAGTACATACAAGAACAGGAAAATCAGGAAAAGGCTGACAGGGTCATCAACCAGATTAACTCAGTTACCAGTGGTGAAATTACATTAGATTCAGAAAAAGATTTGGATTCGGCGAAAACAGAATACAATTCTTTGAATGATGACCAGAAAGCATTGGTAGATAACTATGGAAAACTGGAAGAAGCATATACTACACTTGACGGATTGAAAGTAGAACAGGAAAATCAGGAAAAAGCGCAAAGTGTCATTGATGCTATTGAAGCAGTTGATTCTGAAAGTCTGACAGACAGTGATACATCTATACAAGACATTCGTGATCAATACGACAGTCTTACAGAAGATCAGAAAAAACTGGTTACTAATGCGGATAAACTGGCGGAGTATGAAGGTATTGTTCAAGAGAAAAAAGAAGAAAAGGCAGAGGAGGAGGCTCAGGATCAAGCTGAAAGTAGCAGCAGAGAAGAAATAAATGATATGTTTGTCAATCTGGTTGAATACGAAGGTGTATGGGGAGATTTTGGTTCTCATGTAGATAAATATCAGGGAATGGTCGAATCTGTCATAAAGTCACACATTTCATTATCTGATTATTTTGGCGGTGATGTAAATGAAGTATATATGTATCTATATCGACAGGGACCGTCAACGTATTTTATCCGGTTTGAAGGTCCGAGTCCCAGTGGAGCAGGACAATTTCGAACATATGACTGTACTGTATTACCCAATGACAGTGGAACAGAACTACAGTTTTTTGAGGGAGGTTACTACTAATTAGTAAGTTTGTTGCTTATTTGGTTATATTCCCCTCCTGTGGCAACGTAACAGCCTGATGGAGACAAATCAGCAGGTTTTTCTAACCCCTCTTCGCTAAAAGAAAATAAACGGTTTAAACGGCAAATAAGCGTTAATGGGATAATGGAAGATATTTCCAGTTTTGGGAGTATCTTCTATTATTTTTGTATATATTTAACTTGATTATTACCGTTACATCAGGCGAAAATATTCACTCTATTAAAAAATTCATTTATTTTCTATTTTAGTTCTATTATCGGAAAAATATCATACCATAAAAATGACAGTTAAATTTATTGTCAGAAATAGGGGATTTATAGGATATACGATAGAACATTGCCGATATATCAGAACTGCAGTTCTCCTTTATTGATACATAGAGCAGACAATTTTATATTGTTTTGGTCTGGCATATATGCCCGGACTATGCTCTAAATAATTTGAAAAGGAGAAATGTATATGTCAGACTATGACGTAGGTAGAAAAACTTATGTACGTGAACTGGATATAGTCAATCCCAGTCCAGGTGCAATGACGACTGTATGTATTACCAATGATATTATTGAAGTAAAAGTGTATGAGCGTGGGTTTCACAACGATATTGGCAGGTTCAGAAAAATTGATAAAACAAGATATTTAGATGTTGAAACGGGAGAAATTGTTCTCTTTCAATCAAAAACAGGCAGGGGTGGTATAAGCAGTTCGGACAGATATAATTGGAACAGGGCGTTTGAGAGGCTCAGACGTATTATCAATTACAATTTCACGGGGAATAGAAATGAACTCCATATCATACTTACTTATAGCAGTAATCTCCATATGACTGACCGCAGTATCGTCTCGAATGACTTTAAAAACTTCTGGAAAAGGATAAAATATTATTATGGTTCTATGGAGTATATTGTTATGTATGAACCTGACTGTAGGGGCAGATGGCACATTCATATATTGGTGAAAAATAAAA
>DWUT01000029.1 GCA_019120615.1 Candidatus Mediterraneibacter norfolkensis | reverse complement strand
ATGTATCTCCATCAATTCTTCCTGCGTCTTGCAACAACATCCGCAAATACCGCAACAATAACGATGATACCTGTGATAATAAGCTGAAGGTTTTTATCCAGGCCGAGAGCCATGATCCCTTCCTGCAGAAGAGAGATGATCAGTACACCGATGATCGTACCACTGATCGATGCGAGGCCGCCTGCCATTGAGGTTCCGCCCATAACGCATCCTGCAATCGCCTCGTTGTTATACTGGTCGCCATAGCCGGGCTGTACTGTCGTGTAAGCTCCAACAAAGAAGATTGCCGCGATCCCGACCAGAAGTCCACAGAGTATGTAAGCAGACATTTCCCATTTCTTGACGTTGACTCCGGAAAGTCTTACCGCTTCTTTATTGCTTCCAAGGGAAAGGATGTAACGTCCCATTTTTGTCTTATTCAGGATCACTGCACAGATAACAGCGACCGCAAGGAGAATTATAAGTCCAACAGGAATCTTCCCAACACTTACCAGATTTTTAAACCAGCCTCCTTCCGCGTTAAGCTGGGGCCAGCTCACGGACTGTGTCTTTGTAAACACGGATGCCAGACCTTTGGCGATATTCATGCTCGCCATCGATGTAATGAATGACGGCACATTCCAGTATGCTACCAGATATCCGTTGAAAATGCCGAATGCGGTGCCGACTACCAGGCTGATCAGCAGTGCCGCCGGCATCGGTATGCCGTGGATGTTAAAGCTGAATCCTGCGATCAGCGCACAGCAGAACATTACCGGACCGATGGAGAAATCAATTCCTCCTGTTGCGATTACGAATGTAACTGCCAGTGATAAAAATCCCAGGAAATATGCATAGTTCAAGGCGCTTAAAATTCGGCGTGTCCCCAGGAAAGCGCCTCCTGTCAGGATACAGAACAGAGCATACATCAGGATCAAAACGATGCACAACACGATTCTGTTGAATCCTACCTTTTTGACCAAAGGATTTTGTTTGATACTTTCCACTTTTCTTCCTCCCATCTTCTGTTTAGATGATTTGTTTTGATTCATGGTGTCTCACTTGTTATTTTGATTCCCCCATTCCTCATCTTCGCGTAACGGTTCGCTTTTCCCTATTTGTTTTTTCAGCTGTTTTTTCAGGCAACTTTTACATATTTTAAAAGCGTCCATCAGCTTTATAGTCAAAATTATACAACCACAAAAGATTAATGTCAATCAATCCAGCGGTTTTTAGAGCGAAACGGTTCGCTTTCGTTAGATTGACTATTTATCCGCTGTTTTTCCGCTGATTTCAGCAGTTTTTTTGTGCAATTTTCCCATTTTTCTGCAACATCCTGATCGAGTCGCCTTTTCTCAGTCTGGCGCTGAAACTGATGCACAGAGCCGGCCCTTCTTCCTCCCGCGAAATCCTGTTCAGCAGCATGTCCACCGCCTTCTCACACATCTGCTTCATGGGCTGTACCACAATCCACATTTTAGGCTGTACCACGCCTGTCATCACCAGGTCATCAAACCCGATCAAAGAGATATCCTCCGGACAGGAGCTGCTGGATTCATTCACTGCCATGATCCCTCCCAGCGTTGTCTCATAATTCCCCATAAAGACCGCTGTAGGCGGTTCCGGAAGTTCCAGAAGTTCTTTCATGCCCCGGTATCCGAGTTCAAAAGAATGTTTCCCCATCCTCAGATACTCGTCTCTTACATCCAGTCCCGCTTCATTCATTGCCTCCCTGAAACCTTTTTCCCGTTCCAGTCCCGTATACTCCACTTTGGATCCGATCATCCCTATTTTTCTGTGGTTGTTTCGTATCAGTTCCCGCACGGCGCGGAATGCCGCGGTTCTGTTGTCGATCTTCACGCAGTCATACTCTTCATCCCGGAACGCCCGGTCGAGAAGAACGATCGGAATCCCGGCCTCTTTCGCAGGCTGGAGGAAAGCACTGTTCAGGCTCACTGCCAGGACGATGATCCCGTCAACTTTTCTGTTCATAAGAAACTGGAGATTTTTCTCCTCCAGCTTCTCGTCATTGCAGGAATCACAGATCAGCATTCCGTATCCCCGTTTGTGGAGCTGAAGTCCCAGGTGATGAAGCATCTTTCCCACAAAAAGGCACTCTATATCATAGACGAGAACACCTACAATCCGCGTCTTATTTGTCACCAGCCCTCTCGCGAGTTCATTCACCTCATAGTGAAGCGCTTCGATCGCTTCCTCGATAAGCGCCTTATTCTGAGGCAGTACATTCCCTCCATTGAGATATTTCGAGATTGTTGCAAGTGATAATCCTGTTCTGTTTTTTATGTCTCGAATTGTCGCAGCCATAGCTTTGTTACTCCTTCCAGGGAGCAGCGTACCGTTTTGTGCATTTTCGCTAATGCAACTGTTGTTTTAATTAAAACACACAGCACTTTGACAAGTCAAGCTTTTTAGACCAGGATCTTTTTAAATCTTTCATATGCCTCATCCCATTTTTCTTTGTCCTGAGGCTCATAAACCTTAATATCCTGCGACCGTTTGATGATCTCTCTCGCTTCAGACAGTGAAGCTATATCTCCGGAAGCCATGAGCTGAAGCGCTACATTTCCAAGTACAGTCGCCTCTACCGGTCCTGCGCTTACTCTGCATCCACATGCATTTGCGGTAAACTGACAAAGCAGAGCGCTCTGTGTTCCACCGCCCACCATATAAACAGTCTTATAATCTTTACCTGCACAGTCCTTTATCTCTTCCATCGCATGGCGATACTTCATTGCAAGACTTTCATTGATGCAGCGCACTACTTCGCCAATGGTCTGCGGCACAGGCTGTCCTGTTCTCTCGCAGAACGCGCGGATTCTCGAAGGCACATCTCCGGCCGGCGTAAATTCCGGCGCGTCCGGATCAATGAACGATCTCAGCGGTTTGGCTTCTTTCGCCATGATCTCCAGTTCTCCGAAACCGTATTCCTGTCCTTCCCGGATCCACTGTCTGCGGCTTTCCTGAATGCACCATAACCCGATGATGTTCTTCAGGAAAGAAATCTTTCTCCCGTATCCACCTTCATTTGTAATATTATAATATTCAGATTTTTCATTGATGATCGGCTCCGCCAGCTCTGTCCCGAAAAGGGACCATGTTCCGCAGCTCAGGAAGATAAAATCTTCTTCCGATGCAGGTACGGCAACAAGCGCGCACTGCGTATCATGTCCGGCCACTGCCATCACATCCGTTTTTTCAAGTCCCAGTTCCGTACAGATCTCATCCGTGAGTTCTCCCACCTTTGTTCCGGTAGGAACGATCTCCGGGAAGATATGTTTCGGAAGCCCCAGCGCTTCGATCACTTCATCCGACCATGCACCTTTTCTTGCGTCAAGGAGCTGTGTTGTCGATGCGATAGAATATTCCGCCTTCTTCTCCCCCGTAAGGAAATAATTGAACAGATCCGGCATCAGGACCATTTTATCGGCGCGATCCAGCAGGTCTTTCCTGTTTTTCAGAAGATACAGGAGCTGAAACGCAGTATTGATCTCCATGAACTGATTGCCGGTGATCTCGTAGAATTTCTGTTTATCGATCAGTTTAAAGCTCTCTGACAGCATGCCTTCTGTCCTGCTGTCACGGTAATGGACCGGATTTTCAAGCAGACGTCCGTCTTTGTCGAGGAGACCGAAATCTACTCCCCAGGTATCGATACCGATACTCTCAATACGGCCGCATTTCTTCGCCTTGATCAGCCCCTGTTTGATCTCGAAAAACAGACGGAGCACATCCCAGTACATTGTCCCGTTCAGGATGACAGGATCATTAGAAAAACGATGCAGTTCTTCTATGGAAATCTTTTCTCCGTCGAAGGTCCCGCACATAGCTCTGCCGCCCGAAGCGCCAAAATCAAAAGCCAGCACTTTCTTTTCCATAATTGTCCTCCTTCGATATTTTTGACAAGAGGGCTGAAAGTTTCTCTTTCAACCCTCTCCTTTCCGCTCACTTTATATTTCTATATTATCTTCAGGACTATTATTTGTACGGTTTGTAAAGAGCGCCGTAGTTTGCGCATGCCCTGTAATCAGCGCCTTCTTTGTCCATTCCGAATGCGTTCCATGCAGCCGGGCGGAAAATCTTCTCCGTCGGTACGTTGTGCATAGCAACCGGGATACGGAGCATAGATGCGAATGTGATCAGGTCTGCTCCGATGTGTCCATAGGAGATCGCGCCGTGGTTAGCGCCCCAGTTGTTCATCACGTCATATGCTGACTTGAACGCGCCTTCCTTGCCGTCGCATCTCGGAGCGAACCATGTACACGGCCATGTATAGTCTGTACGTTTCCAGAGTGTATCGGATACATCTTCCGGAAGTGCGACTGTCCAGCCCTCTGCGATCTGGAGCATCGGCCCTAAGCCTTTTACAAGGTTCAGGCGGATCATTGTAGCCGGCATCTGTACCTTTGTCTCAAAACGGCTGGAATATCCGCCGCCGCGGAAGTAGCCGAGGTCAGCCATGTTCCATGTGGTAGCGTCCATGATCGCCTGCTGGTCTTCCTCTGTCACGTTCCACCATTCTTTCATCACGCCGTTGCCGTTCTCATCTTTCGCTGCTCCGTTTGCATCCAGGCAGCAAGCGCCGGAGTTGATCAGGTGGATGATACCGCCGTTTTCTTTCGCAACTCCCTCAAGGTCGTAGCCTGTCACTCTCTTGACAGCTTCCGGGCTCCAGTATGTACGTACATCTGCGAACATCTGGGCACGGTTTGTAAGAAGTTTCATGAACAGCATCCCAAGGCCGTTGAGCACGTCGTTCTCTGTAGCAAGGATGTACGGCTCGCGCGCTCCGTCCCAGTCGAAGGAAGAGTTGAGCATTGCCTCTGCAAAGTCTCCGTTCGGATAGAAGTCTGTCCACTGTCTCTGTCCCTGGAATCCTGCCGCGATCGCATTGTGTCCGATCGCTTCCTCTGACAGGTGCTCCGGGAAATTCTTGTTGCCCTGCATCAGGTCTTTGATGATAACCGCCATCTTTACAACGAACTCGAACTGTTTCTCTTTCTCTTCCTGAGATTTCTGCAGTTCTACCGGGTTCTTGTCAAATCCGATGTGGCATTTCTCTTTTGCCCATGCAAGGGCTTTCTGGTATTCAGCCTCATCATAGATTCCCTCTGTCATGCGGCGGATGATCTCAACCTCGTCAACAGACTCAACACGCATGCCGAGGTAGGACTCGATGAAATCCTGGTCGATGATAGAACCGCCGATACCCATTGTGACAGATCCGATCTGCAGCCATGATTTTCCTCTCATGGAAGCAGCCGCAACCGCTGCGCGCCCGAATCTCAGCAGCTTCTCTTTTACATCTTCCGGGATCGTCATATCGTCTGCATCCTGGACGTCATGGCCGTAGATGCCGAATGCCGGAAGACCTTTCTGGGCGTGTGTTGCGAGTACAGAAGCAAGGTATACAGCGCCCGGCCTCTCTGTCGCATTCAGTCCCCAAACTGCCTTGATCGTTGTCGGATCCATATCCATTGTCTCTGAGCCGTAGCACCAGCAAGGCGTCACTGTCAGTGTGATGTCAACGCCTTCCTTTCTGAACTTGTCCGCACACGCAGCACTTTCACCGACACGTCCGATCGTGGAATCCGCGATGACTACTTTAACCGGTTCTCCGTTTGAATATCTTAAATTCTCCTCAAACAGTTTTGCAGCGTTCTTCGCCATGTTCATCGTCTGCTCTTCCAGAGATCCTCTGACATCAAGGACTCCCTTTCTTCCATCGATGGTTGGTCTGATGCCGATCACCGGATAAGATCCCACGTATCTGTTTTCTGCCATAATAACATTCCTCCTTCTTAGATTGTGTAAGAATCGTTTCTTGATTCTCATTATAATACTATTCTTCTTGTTTGTCTCGTGATATAATAGAATAAAAATATAACAATATTCACTTTTTGTACATTGCCGAGAAAGTACGGAAGCGGATCTGTATCCCCTTCCGGGACCCGCTTTCGCTCGGAGTACGGCGTAGCAGTACATAGGGCGGCAGAAGACGCCGCCCAAGTACTGACGCCGTACTACGGTCCTGTCAGGGGATACAGACCCGCTTCCTGGTATATCTCAACAGTGAGTGAACAGATAAGACGACAAGAAGTACATAAAAGAGGCTAATACACGAACAAAGGAGATATATTACCGATATGAAGTATATGAGTTACAGGGAGGAGCGGAAACACGGGACGTTTGAGTTTCCTTTTGAGTTTTATCATGTGGGGCCTGCCCACCCCCGGTACGAGATGTCCTATCACTGGCATATTGAATACGAAGTAATCCGCATATTGAAAGGCGAATTTCTGATGAAGATCAATGAAAATGAGTTTCTCGCCAAAGCCGGTAATATTGTTTTTATAAAAGGCGGGCTTCTTCACGGCGGGATACCCAGAGACTGCCTCTATGAGTGCATCGTCTTCAACCTGGACTCTCTCATGACTTCCAGCCAGGCAGGAGAACTTCTTATAAAAAAGATCAGCAGTGACTCAATAGATGTAAATCCACTTTTTTCCGAAGACGACCCGGAGATTGCACGTATCACCTCTGTCATGTTTGAACAGATGAAGCTTCAGGCAGAGGGCCATGAACTCAGGGTGATCGGTTCCTTTTATGAATTCTTTGGATATGTTCTGGAAAAGCATCTATATTCCGAATCACAGAGCATACCTCAGAAGGACGGACGGAGGATAGAACATCTGAAAAAGGCGCTTGAATTGATCGAAACATCCTACTCCGACTGCCTTACTCTGGACGATCTCGCCATGGCCGCCGGAATGAACTCAAAGTATTTCTGCCGGTATTTCCGCGAGATGACCCACCGGACTCCGATTGATTATCTGAACTATTACAGAATCGAACAGGCGTGTTTCAAACTCGCCACATCTAACGACTCTATCGCAGAGATCGGACTGAGCTGCGGATTCAATGACGTAAGCTATTTTATTAAAACGTTTAAGAAGTACAAGGGGCTGACTCCCAAAAAATACCTGAGCACTCCCCTGTCCCAGCAGATCAGCGCATAAATTATCATATAAAAGAAAAAGGAGGAACGATACCCGATCATGTGGTATCCAAATAAAGATATGAAAGAAGAACAATCAGTCAAAAAAGAAAAATTTGCAGCCGACACCTCATCAAGAAGCGCTGTCGACTGGGCAAAGGCTCTGATCATCCTGATTATCGGACTGATCATCGCGCACCTGGGCGTAACCTTGTTTCTCATCTCAGAACTGGGAACTGATACATTTACCGTATTCATTCAGGGGCTTTCCAGAGTATTCGGACTGACTGTGGGAACGGTCCACGTGATCGTCCTCTGTATCCTGATGGCAGTCATGCTTCTGACCACAAAAGGCTATGTCAAACCCGGCACCGTCGTGTGCGCATTCTGCGGCGGACCCATTATCGACATTTTCACCTTTCTTCTCCAGAGATACATAAACGGAAGTTCTCCTATGCTGCTGCGCATCATCAGCATGCTTGCGGGGTGCGTGATCCTTTCCATCGGCATGTCCGTAGTGATAAACAGCAACGCAGGAACCGGTCCCAACGACCTGGTGGCGGTGATCCTGTCAGACAAGATCGAAGCAGTCCAGTTCCGCTGGATACGCATCGGATGCGATCTGTTTTTCGTTGTCCTCGGCTTCCTGCTGGGCGGCACTGTCGGCGCAGGTACGATCGCCGCAGTCTGTCTCACAGGTCCTCTGGTACAGTTTTTCCTTCCAAAGACCAGGATTCCCATCCGAAGCATCCTGGGAGAATGAGCAAAATTTCCTTATAATGCGAAGACCCGCAGGGAACGATATCCCTGCGGGTCTTCTTCATTTTATCGGATCAGATCCAAATCTTATTCTGCTTTGTCAGCTGCGTATACATCTACCAGTTTCTTCAGGTATTCGTATCTCTCCATAGCCTCGTGCTCGTTGATCGCAAACAGTTTTGCAGCTTTCTCCGGATTAGATCTCTTCAGAGCATTGTAACGAACCTCTCCGTCAAGGAATGCCTGATAATCTTCTTCCTTCGGAGCCTTGCTGTCAAGTGAGAACTTGTTGCCCTCAGCAGCCGGATTGAACCGGAAGTTGTTCCAGTATCCACACTCTACTGCAAGCTGCTCCTCTGTCTGAGCCTTGCTCATGCCTTTCTTGATACCGTGGTTGATACACGGAGCATAAGCGATGATCAGTGACGGTCCCGGATAAGCCTCAGCCTCT
>DWUT01000317.1 GCA_019120615.1 Candidatus Mediterraneibacter norfolkensis | reverse complement strand
TGTTGGAGTTTCTTATTTTAACTAGCACAACAGGTTAAATTATATGGGAGGTATTATCATGGATGGTTTAATATGGGCAATAATATTTGGTATAACCTTTGGTATAACTTTTGGTATTGTTTCTGCCATAGTAAGACATTTTATAGATAAAAAGAAGAAGTAAAAATCCTAATTTGTAAGGGAGATGACTTTGTGAAAAAATTAAGTGAAGATGCTGAAAAAATAATGGCGGAACGATTTGGAAAAGATACCATTATTGCATTGGCAACAGTAGAAAATGAGGTGCCTTTTGTACGGTATGTAAATGCTTATTATGAGAAAGGTGCATTTTATATTATTACATATGCACTTTCAAATAAAATGAGGCATATGGAAAGCAACTCTACTGTTGCAATAGCTGGTGAATGGTTCACGGCACATGGAAAGAGTATTAATTTGGGATATTTCGGGAAAGAAGAAAATTATCGGATTGCCGAGAAACTAAAAAAAGTATTTTCTGAGTGGATCGACAATGGACATAATAATTTTGATGATGAGAATACTATAATTTTATGTGTAGAATTAACCGATGGACTGTTACTTTCACATGGAACAAAGTATGAGTTTTAGTTTTCAGTTTCCGGTTTGTATGGTAGATCCTAATTGAAAATATTCTTAATGGGATATAATAGTAGCGTATAAGAAACAGGGAGGAATGATGATATGATGTATCCATTTATGACATTGAATGACGAGACAGAAATTGTTCATTCTGATATGCAAAATGATGGAAGAGTAAAAGTGTATATTGAGAGACCAGATGAAAAATATGGATTTAAACATGCTACATGCTGGCTCCCCGATTACACATGGGAAGATATTTACCATTTTTCGGAAGAAGAGATTAAGCAATTCGAAGAGATAATAAGATCAACTGCTCATCTTATTATTGAATTCTCTCAGGAAGGGGGCTTTGAGAATGCCTCAAATCTTTAGAATGGGGGAATACTGGATTTATTTCTGGACAAATCTTAACTTGAAATTATCGTAATAACCCGGGAGTTGTGGAGGATAACTGTTATGGATAAAGTAGTTATTTATATTAACGGGAAAGGTGGAAATGCAGAAGATATGGCAAACAAAGGATTTCCTCACCGCTGTGAAGATGATCAGGAATCTGGACAAATCCCTGATCATCAACTACTGTATTTAGTCTCTCACTTGATATAAATCTTTCCCTCTTTCAATGAGATAGGATCGGAACTTCCTCCCCGGATCCCTATATAATATTCCCCATCTTCCTGAGCTTTCAGTTCAAATTTCAGATCAAGCTGACCGACTGAAGAGGTTGTTTCATTCATAAGTGTGTGGTTGAAGACATAGTGGAAACCAACTGACTGTCCTTTGTCAGGCTGGACCGGAAATATTTCAGAGTGATATTCCTCTCCCTTGAACACAAGAGTCTCACCTTTAGCCAGATGCCATCCGCTTCCGTCTTCTTTCGTAAAAACTACCATGACATTATTGTCAAAGATAACCTCAGGTGTAGTGCAGAAGGAACTGTCTTCTTTCACGGAAAAGTATGCGATCGAAGACGGGTAAAGGTACAGATTTTCCGGATCTTCTACGTTTGTTATGACAGTACTATCGCCAAGAATCTCATCCAGCGTGGGCTCGGGCGCATCCCCGGGACCGCTGACAAGATGCCCATATTTATCGTATATGCTGAGTTCGCTGAAATCACCCTGCATTTCTTTTCCGACAAGATCGCGGTTCTCGTCAGTGATCAGGGCAGCCCCATCTTGAAACAGATCATACTGATATGCAGCGAAAGTGATCCCTGACAAAGAGAGTACGATAATAGCTGCGATAAGAAGCCGGACCCAAAGCCTTTTTCTGTAAGATTTTTTTGGAATGACCTTTCTATCTGCAATTCTTTCAAGCACTGATTTAATTGTCTCTTCTGCTGAATATTTTTCTGAAGATACAGGCCTGTTTTCTGTTTCAGACAGGAGTTTCCCTGCGTCTTCCGCAATCATATCAAATAAATCGTAATAATTAGCTTTCATAAACAAACCCCCTTTCTTCCAATATTTTTTTGAATTTCTTTCGGCTTCTCTGCAGGCGGCTCTTGACAGTCGGAAGAGGCTCCTGGGATTCATCGGCAATCTGCTGGATCGTCTTTCCCTGGAAATAGTATTTCAGCAGAACAGTCTGCTCACCCGCTTCCAGATCTTTTAATGCAGAAAGGATAATATTTCTTAGTTCAATCTGGTCAAAGTGATCAGGTATTTCTCCCAATATATCTTCTTCAAGGGGACAGACTTTCATTATTTTCTTTTTTTCTGTCAGCGCCGTGTTCCTTGCAAGCGCAGCGATATATGCTTTCAGACTGCTCCCTTTGTCAGGCTCTATATTGTCAGCATTTTCCCACAGACGGAAGAAGACATCGTTGATCACAGATTGAATGTCGCTCTGGTCAGCTTGTCCATAAAGGATCCTGCAAACAATCGCTGCGGTATACGAATGAAACAGGCGGATGATTTCTTCAAGTGCTTTTTGATCCCGCTTCTTCAGACGACGGATCAGATCAAATTCTTTTTTATTCATAGAGCTGCCCTCCTCTTTGACTATATATACTCTTTCCAGAAAAGAAAAGATGCAGGTTCAATGAAAAAAAACATCTGTAAATCCATTGTCTCAATCCAAAAAAATATTTTTTGCGAGATTTCTGCGACATTTGTGTGATATTCTGTAAAGAAAAGGATGTGAACGAATGAGAATATTAGTGGTTGAAGATGACCGAGTTTTGAATACTACGCTTTGTTATAATCTGTCTGCTGCCGGTTATAAGACAGATTCAGCTTTATCAAAGCACATGGCTGAAAACTTCTGTGAAAAACAGGAATATGATCTGGTCGTCCTGGATATCAACCTTCCGGATGGAAATGGATTTGATCTATGCAGTGATATCAGGGCAGGACATCTGGATACGGCTGTTATATTTCTGACGGCAAACGATATGGAAAGTGACATGATCCGCGGCTATGAGCTTGGAGCGGACGATTATGTCACAAAGCCGTTCCTTATGAGCGTATTTCAGAAAAAGGTGACTGCGGTGCTCTCCCGGATCAGAAAACAGTCCGGCGCTGACTACTATGATGACGGCAGTCTTGTTATCAATTTTACGGGAATGACTGCATCTCTTAATGGCGAAAATATTTCTTTTACTCCCATGGAATACCGGCTTCTGAAAGTGTTTACGGAAAGTCCGATGATTGTTCTGACCCGTCAGATACTGTTGCAAAAGCTGTGGGATATTGACAGGAATTTTGTAGACGAACACGCTCTGACTTCTGTTGTAAGCCGGGTGAGGAACAAAGTTGAAAAAGCGGGACACACATATATTAAAACCGTCTACGGAATGGGCTATATGTGGATTGGAGGAAGCGGTCAATGAATTCGGAGAAATTATCGGTAAATAAAGCTTGTATCATTGTCTTTGCTGTATTTATGCTGATTTCTGCATCCATGATCTTTATAACATATTATCTGACGCGAAATCTGCTTGCTTTCTATTGCGGACTGATCTATGTTGCCGGCGTTGTCGGATGTGGCAGCTTTTTCCTGATCTTTGTGCGGCGGAAGCTGACGCTGTTTTCTGATACCCTCTGCAAGCTGCTTGATGATATGCTCTCCTCGGATCGGGCGCCTGTGCAGTACACAGAAGAAGAAACTCTGTTCTGTAAAATCCAGTATCGTCTTTCCCGACTATATGAAGTGATGCAGACAGGCAAAAGCAGTATTGCAAAAGAACGCGCCGATCTTCAGGAACTGATCTCGGACATATCTCATCAGGTTAAAACTCCCATGGCAAACCTGAAAATGCTGGATGCCACTTTGCTGGAGCAGTCTGTATCTCCTGAAAAGCAGAAAGAATTTCTTCAGGCTATGGGGAGTCAGCTGGACAAGCTGGATTTTCTTATGCAGGCTATGATCAAAATGTCCCGGCTGGAAACAGGAGTAATTTCGCTGGATACGGAACCACAGTCTGTCTATGAGACTCTGGCCGCGGCGTTGGGCGGTATTCTGATAGAGGCAGAAAAGGATTGAGATAACGGTTGACTGCAGCGAAAATCTGACTGCGGTCCACGACCGGAAATGGACTACAGAAGCCCTGTTTAACATATTAGACAATGCGGTCAAGTACACACCGGAAGGAGGTAATATCTATGTGGTTGTTGTGTGCCGGGAAATGTATATGAAAATTGATATTTCCGACACAGGCATCGGCATTCCGGAACAGCACCAGGGAACGATCTTCAAAAGGTTCTTCCGTGAGGACATCGTACATGATATTCCCGGCATCGGAATAGGGCTGTATCTTGCCCGTGAGATCGTCACACGCCAGAGAGGCTTTATCCGCGTTACTTCGGAACCGGGAGAAGGATCCACTTTTTCGGTATTTCTTCCCCGCGTCTGAAATGCCGCGGAATCACGAGAGTTCAATTGATCCCCGGGAAAAACCAGCTTTTCTGTTTTAAGAAAGAATTTAAATTTTCTTTTGTGCGTTTTCTTAAAATCCAAAGAAAACTGTGACATTTCTGCGAGAATCTCCAGTTACAATGATACCATCAAATTGAAAGGTGGTAGAACATATGCCTGTTTTGGAAACAAGGGATCTGAAAAAATACTATGGGAACGAACCCAACATCACAAAGGCGCTAGACGGTGTTTCTCTTTCTGTGGAACGAGGGGAATTCCTCGCTATTGTCGGAACTTCCGGCAGCGGAAAATCCACACTTCTGAACATGATCGGTGGTTTGGACGTCCCCACTTCCGGCAAGGTATTTGTAGAAGGCAGAGATCTGTCTGCACTGAAGGAGGAACAGCTGACTATTTTTCGGAGGCGGAAGATCGGGTTTATCTTTCAGAACTATAATCTTGTTCCCGTTCTCAATGTGTATGAAAACATTACTCTGCCCGTGGAACTGGACGGCAATAAGGTGGACAGGAATTTTCTGCAGGAAGTCGTTCGTATGCTTGCGCTGGAAGATAAGCTTGATAATTTGCCGAACAATCTTTCCGGAGGACAGCAGCAGAGAGTCGCTATCGCCCGTGCTCTTATTTCAAAACCTGCCATCGTACTTGCGGATGAGCCTACAGGAAACCTTGACAGCAGAACCAGCAGCGACGTTCTGGGACTTTTGAAAGCGACCAGTCAGAACTTCCATCAGACTCTGGTAATGATCACTCATAACAGTGAGATTGCTCAACTTGCAGACCGGATCGTCCGCATTGAAGACGGTAAGATTTCAGAGTAAAGGGGGTGGCGCAGATGAATGATATTCTGTTTGGAAATAATAACATGGCTGTGATCAGACGCCTTTCAAAACGGTATTTCAGGAAAAATAAAGTGCGTAATTTGAGTGCTTTGATGGCGGTCATCCTGACAGCTTTTTTGTTTACATCGGTCACAGCTCTGGTATTCAACATGGCGGCATCTCTTCAGCTTTCCATGCAGATGCAGAAAGGAAGCAAGGCTGACGCAACTCTGGGATATATGACGGAAGATCAATATGAAAAACTTGCAAACAGTGATTTTGTGGAAGAAGCAGGTCACAGACGTATCGTTGGTTATGCATCCAATTCTTCCGGTCATTCCATTGAGATTGATTATGCAGACCGTGTACAGCAGGAGTTGACCTTTTCTCTGCCGACACATGGAAAACCGCCGGAGAAAGAAAATGAAATATCCACTACGGATCTGGCGTTGAAGGCGCTGGGGGTAGAACCGAAAACAGGTGAGGAGGTTCCCATTGAATTTGAGATCCGTGGGAAAACCTATCATTTTGATATGATCCTTTCTGGATGGTGGGAAGCAGATAACGACACGATCAGTCTCGCCATTGTTTCAGAACAGTTTGTGGAGAATAATCCCGATGTATTTAAAGTCACATACGCGGAAGACCATGAGCTTTCCGGCCTTACCTTTTCCGAGGTTGTATTGAAAGATAAAACAAATATCCAGGAACAGCTGGATGATTTTGTCTACTCGATCGGCGGGGATCCTGAGGACATGAGTGCGGACAATTTCATCCTTGCTACGGCAAACCAGGCAGTGAAAGGGCTGACCAGTTCCACAACACTTCTGTTCGCTGTGGTATTCCTTCTGATGTTCGTTGTGTGCGGCTATCTGCTTATTTACAATATTTTTGACATTTCTGTCATGCAGGATGTGCGTCAGTACGGATTGCTGCGTACAATCGGTACTTCCCCAAGGCAGATCAGAGCTATCGTCAACCGCCAGGCAGTCTGGCTCACTCTGATCGGACTGCCGGTGGGACTGATTGCTGGATTCTTCGCCGGTCAGATGCTCCTTCCGTTGGTCATGCGGTTTGTCAGTATGGAATATTCTGTATCGGGGAGGGAAGTTTCCACGTCGCCGTTTATCTTTATTATCGCAGGTCTGTTTACGATTCTAACTGTCTATATCAGTACCCGTAAACCGGCGGAAAAAGCCGCGAAAGTGTCACCGCTGGAAGCAATCCGCTACACAGAAGAAAATACCTGGAAAAAGCAGAAAATCAAGAGGACCAACGGAGCCAGGCTGTCTCATATGGCGTTTGCCAGTCTGAAACGGAACCGGCGCCGCTCGGTATTTATCATTATCTCAATGCTGCTGTGTATTGTACTGTTTAACTCTATCTATATTGTGACACAGAGCCTGGATGAAGAAAAGTTTATCAGCCGTACCACAAAGACAGATTTTACTGTTTATAATTCAGTCGCGTTCAATATAGAGAAAGGAGTCAAGCATCATGAAGATGCGCTTCCCAGGGAAGTGGCGGATCTGCTCTCGGAGCAGCCGGGTGTTGAGGATGCACGATACCTTTATCGAAATACACTGGACGACGGAAATGTGCTTGTTGACTACGGATTCGAAGATCTGGTATGTACAGACACCCGGGAGGATGACGGGGTTATCGATAAAAGCTATGGCGGATGGCTCATGCATACGACTTCTGAAAACGAAGAGCGTTTCCTTGGAAATGTAATGGGAGCCTCTGAAAACTTCTGGGAAGATATGACCATCTTTGAAGGGGAAAAAGATCCGGAAGTCTTAAAAGAGAAAATGCTGACCGGAAAATATGTCGTCATTGGATGCGGAATGGACAGACTGAGTGGAGGACCTGACACTACAGAGCTGGATGAACAGCTTCAGGTTGGCGGTAAAATTTCTTTTTATAAAGACGGCAAGCTAGTCAAAACCTGTATCATTCTTGCAAAGGCGGCTACAGTGGGAACAGAGGAAGAGACGCCGACTACCAATACAGCTGCCATGAGTATCGGTGGAGACGCGCCTTTTGTATATCTGCCTGATACTGTGTTCAAACAGATTTATGATGTCCCGACACTTTTGAGCTGCGGGTTTAATGCAGAGGAAGATATGCAGTCAGAAATGGAAGAATTTCTGGACGGTCTGGCGGAGGAAAATCCATCTGTTGATTATACATCAACCAAACTTTTGAAAGAGCAAATGGATTCAATCCGCAGCATCGTTTTGGTTGTGGGCAGTATGATCGGTTTTATCATGGCTTTTGCAGGACTGATAAACTTTACAAATATGATCATTACCAACATTATCACCCGGCGCCATGAATTTGCCACTATGCAGAGCATTGGCATGACGAACCGCCAGCTTCGCCGCATGATGATCTATGAAGGACTTTATTATGCAGCAGCGGCAGATGTGACTGGAGGTCTGGCTGCATCGGTTCTGGCGCTGACATTACTGAAAAACGCGTTGAATTCTCCGTCCATGTGGTTTTTTACCATGCATTTTACTTTGATTCCCGTGTTGATCGTTTCGGTGATATATCTGTTGCTGGCTGCAATCATCCCGGTTATTATTCTGAGACTTTTTAATAAAGGAACTGTTGTGGAGCGTCTGAGGATATCGGAATAACAGACTGCCTGCAATTCCGGAATACGCCTTTTGAAACTTCAGGTGATTGCGTCAACCAGAAAGAAAATGACAGGGGATTGCCAGAGTGTTATAATGGACAAAAGTGTTTTGATAACTTGGAATCTGTGTTTGAAGGGATAAAAATGCGATATGACTACTATTCTGACTTAACTTTTGAAGAACAAGGAGAACTACATAATGTATACGATACAAACCGGCAAATTTGAAAAAGGAACAAAAGAACAACAGTCAGCATTTATCAATCTGTTTGGATGTGAAAATATTCAGTACAAATTTGACTTTTATTTCCATTGGTACAATATTGTACATGAATATGGACACTGTCTTTGCAGTCATTCGAATTCGGATATCATTGGATTAAAACAGGAGTTTTTGTAAATGAGTATGTTGCTCAAAAAAATGAACATTGAACAGCCGGCGGTAAACATTGAACTGGTTGATGATCCGTCCGTTCATTGTGTAAGATATGATGTGGGCTGATATGAGGTTTCGGGCAGTTGTTTCAGAAATTAAGTGAGGTGATGTGTGGTGAAGCGTTGTATTGTAATAGCCGATATAGTCGCATAATAACGATGATTTAGGAGGAATTAATATGACTATATCGGAGAAGAAAATCTATCCTCGCACAGGAGATAGAGAAACTGTTTACTTAAAGAGCGTCATAACAGATCAGAATATTATTGTTGGCGATTACACGATGTATAATGATTTTGTAAATGATCCCCGGCAATTTGAAAAAAATAACGTATTGTACCAAGTCGCTGGCGCGACGGCTAGTGCAAGGCACAT
>DWUT01000316.1 GCA_019120615.1 Candidatus Mediterraneibacter norfolkensis | reverse complement strand
ATGTCTATTCAGTTCTTTATAATTTTTCGTGAAACAGCCCTACAATAACAAGTATATTGCATTTGCTGCATATGAGGAGTATAGTAACAATAAAGGTAAACATATAAACGCGAAAGTTATTTTAGACGAAGGGAGAATGTATGATCCTATATCATGGAAGCAGACAAATCGTGGAATATCCTGAGATAAGAAAAGCAAAATATAATAAAGATTTTTATTTCGGGTTCTATTGCACCAGGTACGAAGAGCAGGCTAAAAGATGGGCGGCACGTTACGGTGAAAATGGGTATCTGAATAAATATGAGTATGTGCCGGATGAAAGACTCAGCTATAAAGTGTTTGACGAGATGACAGAAGAGTGGCTGGATTTCATTGTTGCTTGCCGAAGGGGAAAGTCACATAAATACGACATAGTAGAAGGTCCTATGGCAGACGACACGATTTATAACTATGTCCAGAACTACATAGACGGGAAAATTTCAAGGGCGGCGTTTTGGGAGCTGGCAAAATTTAAGTATCCGACCCATCAGATCAGCTTTCACACGGTTTCCGCACTTGATACGTTGAAATTTATTGGAAGTGAGGTTGTATATGGGAACAAAAAATAACAACGGACTCTTTTTTACGTGCAGTCTGATCGAATATATTGGACGCAGTAAAAAACGGACACGAGGTGAGGTTACGGATTTTCTGGGAAAAGACAGGATTAAAAGAATATATGAATACTCGGACGTTTTCCACTGTGAGCCGATCGAAAAGACAGCGGATGAATTTATCGAAGAGTCTCAGATAGCGGAGGGGAATTTTGATAACGTGAAGGAATGTCGATATACTGTTCCGGAATACTGGGATATCGGCGAGGTATATGCAAGATTGATCGAGGACTCCTATGAGGAGGAAAATATAATAGACGGAATATGGGAAGTATATCATTCCTGGATCGACGCACAAATCTCGGATTATAACACGGATTTTTATTATCAGCCGAGAGACTATATCGCAGAATGTTATAAGGAAGGAGCAGTCTTATAAATGAAACGAAGGAAGGAGGTCGAGCGATGGGAGTAGGTGTCAAGGTCAGAGTGTGGGGAAATTATGCACTTTTTTCACGTCCGGAGATGAAAGTGGAAAGGTGTTCCTATGATGTCATAACTCCGTCAGCGGCGAGAGGGATTCTGGAGGCAGTCTACTGGCATCCGGGCATGAGATGGGTGATCGACAGGATTCATGTGGTCAATCCGGTCCAGTTCACAAGTGTGCGCCGGAATGAAGTGAAGAGTAAAATACTTGCCAGCAATGTGCTCCAGGTCTATAACGGAGCAAAGAAACCGTTGTACATAAGCACAAAGTCGGATATCGTTCAGCGGGCGTCTCTCTTGCTGCGTGATGTGGAATACGTGATCGAAGCCCATTTCGAGATGACAGAACGGGCAAATGAATCGGATAATCCGGGTAAATTCAAGGATATCATTATGCGGCGGTTAAGAAGGGGAGAATGCTTCCATATGCCATATTTCGGATGCAGAGAATTCCCTGCGAATTTCTGCCTGTGTGAAGAGGAAGAAATCCATACGGCATATGATGATGTAGAAGAAAAAGATCTGGGGTTTATGCTTTTTGATATGGATTATTCTGACAGAAATAATATCCAGCCTATGTTTTTCCGAGCTGTTATGAGACGTGGGGTTCTGGATCTGAGAGACTGTGAGGTGATACGATGATCTTACAGGCATTGACGAAGTATTACGAAAGTCTTGCTGAGCAGGGAAAAGTGGACCGGGAGGGATGGTGTAAGGCAAAGGTTTCTTACGGTATTAACCTTTCAAAAGATGGAAAAATTCTGGGAATCATTTCCCTAAAGCAGGAAGAAAAGAGAGGCAAAAAGACAGTATGGGTTCCCCAACAGATCAAAGTGCCGGAGATGGTGACCCGGTCATCAGGAGTCGCAGCGAATTTTCTGTGTGACAATTCAAAGTATATTCTGGGAATTGATGCGGATGGGACTAATCAGCGAATCTTGAACTGCTTTGAAGCGGCAAAGGAAAAGCATCTCTCACTGCTCTCGGAAACTAAAGGGGATATGGCACAGGCAGTCCGGAGTTTTTTTGAAAACTGGGATCCATCGAAAGCATCTGAATGTGATGAGATCAGAGAGAAATGGGAAGATATCACAGATGGCGGAAATCTGATCTTCTGTATGGGAATGAATTATGCACAGGATGATCCGTTTATACAGGAAGCATGGGAAAGAGCGAGAAGCACATCCTCAGAAGAAGGTCAGACCGGAACTTGTCTTGTGACAGGCCAGAAAGCGGAGATTTCCAGGATACATAAAACGATAAAGGGAGTTCCGGGGGCACAGTCCAGTGGTGCGGCGCTGGTTTCTTTTAACGCGCCGGCATTTGAATCCTATGGAAAAGAGCAGAGCTATAACGCACCGGTCGGGAAATATGCGGAATTTGCTTATACTACAGCATTGAATTATCTGCTGAATCAGAGAGAATATACATTTCAGCTTGGAGATTCCATGATCGTTTTCTGGGCTGAAAGCGCAGAGGAAGCGTATCAGGCTGCTTTTTTTGAATCAGTTGATCCGAAACCAGACAATCAGGAAGAAATAAGAGGAATATTTGAGAATCTGAAAAAAGACAGACCTGTCCAGATTGGAGATATTATTTTGAACTCTGAACAGCGGTTTTATATCCTGTCATTGGCTCCGAATGCGGCGAGACTTTCTGTACGCTTCTTCTATCAGGATTCCTTTGGGAATATGCTGAAGAATCTTTCGGCACATTATGAGAGGATGGAAATGGTAAAACCTTCCTGGGAGGACAGAGAGTATCTGGGAGTCAGAGACATGCTCTCAGAAACGGTGAATCAGAATTCAAAAGATAAAACACCTGTTCCAAATATGGCGGCATTTGTTCTTCAGGCAATTTTGTCCGGGACAAGATATCCTGCAAGTCTTTACACGGATGTCCTGATCCGAATCCGTGCGGAGCAGGGAAAAGTCACCTGGGGAAGAGCTGCGATCATAAAGGCTTATCTGATACAAAATGATAATTGGAAGGAAGGAGTAAACTATATGGGACTGAATGAAGAGAGCAGGGAGACGGCATATGTACTCGGTCGGCTGTTTTCTGTATTGGAATCGATCCAGATGGAGGCGAATCCGGGGATAAAGGCGACGATCCGTGACCGGTATTTTAACTCTGCATGCGCAACACCTGCATCAATCTTTCCGGTACTGGTAAAATTGAAAAACAGCCATATGAAAAAACTGGAGAGGGACAAGGGCAGTGCAAAGGTATATTATGAGAAACTTTTGACAGAACTTATGGGGAAACTGGATGAATATCCGAGGAGACTGTCTCTGGAAGAGCAGGGGAAATTTATTTTGGGATATTATCATCAGGTGCAGAAAAAGTACGAAAAAAAGGAGGAAAAGTAGATGAGCGAAGTGATCAAAAACAGATATGAATTTGTGGTGCTTTTTGATGTGGAGAACGGAAATCCGAACGGCGATCCGGATGCTGGGAATATGCCAAGGATCGATCCGGAGAGCGGGCTGGGGCTTGTGACAGATGTGTGCCTGAAGCGCAAGATCAGAAATTATGTGGAGACAGTGAAAGAAGACGCAGAGGGGTTCAAGATCTATATTAAAGAAGATGTGCCGCTTAACAGAAGTGACAGAGAGGCATGTAAAAGTCTCGGGATCGAGGAGACGGAAGACAAAAAAGTGACAGATGCGCTGAAGAAGTTAAAGAAAAGCGATCCGGATACAGATATCAGGCTAAGGGATTATATGTGCAGAAATTTTTATGATATCCGTACATTCGGCGCTGTTATGACGACTTTTGTGAAGGTTTCTTTAAACTGCGGACAGGTCAGGGGACCGGTGCAGATTGGATTTGCAAGGAGTATCGATCCAGTTATCAGTCAGGAAGTAACGATCACAAGAGTGGCGATCACTACGGAAAAAGATGCAGAAAATAAGAGCACAGAGATGGGAAGAAAGAATATCGTTCCATATGGATTATATCGTGCAGAAGGATATGTATCAGCAAATCTCGCACGCAGGGTAACAGGATTTTCCGAAGAAGATCTGGAACTGCTGTGGGAAGCAATCATCAATATGTTCGAGAATGATCATTCGGCGGCAAGAGGAAAAATGGCAGTGCGCGAGCTGATCGTGTTTAAGCACAGCAAAGAACTGGGAGACTGTCCGGCATACAAATTATTTGATGCTGTGGAAGTGAAGAAAAAGGAAGATGTGGAATACCCGAGAAAGTATCAGGACTATACCGTTGAAATACATGAGGAGAAGATACCAGGGACGGTTGAAGTGAAAAGGATGGTATGATGGAATATTCGGAAGATGATTATCTGATGATTTCAGGAATCCAGCATTTTAAATTCTGCCGGAGGCAGTGGGCATTGATACATATTGAACAGCAATGGGCAGAAAATGTTCACACTGTTACCGGAGAACTGATGCATAAAAAGGTACATGATCCTTTGCTGAGAGAGAAGCGAAAAGATGTTATCATTGCCAGAGCACTTCCGGTCGCTTCCAGGGAACTGGGAATCAGCGGAGAGTGTGATCTGGTAGAGTTCCGTAAATGTGAAGACGGGATAAAGCTTCATGGACACAGAGGACTTTACTCAATCTATCCGGTAGAATATAAGAAGGGGAAACCAAAAATCTCAGAGGAAGATAAGCTTCAGCTGGCAGCACAGGCTATGTGTCTGGAAGAAATGTTTTCGGCAAAAGTGCCGGAAGGAGCAATCTTTTACGGTGAGACGAGGAGACGTGAGACGGTGGAGATCACAGAAGAACTCCGCAGTGAAGTGAAAAATATGTTCTGCGAGATGCACGAGTATTATGCAAGAAAGTATACGCCAAAAGTGAAATACAGTAAGTCCTGTAATGCATGTTCGCTCAAGGATATCTGTCTGCCCAGACTCGGGAAGTCGGTTTCAGTGAAAACATATATCGATCAGATGCTGAAGGAGGAAGAAGAATGAGAAAGCTGCTGAATACTCTGTATGTTACTTCTGAAAACAGCTATCTGTCGCTGGACGGGGAAAATGTAGTTGTTCTGGAAGAGCAGAAAGAATTGGGACGGATACCGCTGCATAATCTGGAAGGAATTGTCTCCTTTGGTTATCGCGGGACAAGCCCGGCGCTGATGGGAGCATGTGCGGAACGGAATATTTCTCTGTGCTACCTTACGCCACAGGGCAAATTCCTGGCACGTGTCTCTGGAAGAGTGAAAGGAAACGTGATCTTAAGAGAACAACAGTATGCAAGCAAAAATGATGATAAAGTCAGCCTTGATATTGCAAAAAACTGCATACTTGGAAAGGTATATAATTCCAGATGGGTTCTGGAACGAGCTGTGAGAGACCATGCTCTGCAGATTGATACAGACCGGGTGAAAGAAGCGTCTGCATTTTTGAAGGACGCTCTGGGAAGGATTCAGAATGCAGAATCGAAGGAGCAGCTCAGAGGATATGAAGGAGAGGCAGCCAGCATTTATTTCGGTGTCTTTGATGAACTGATCCTTCAGCAGAAAAAGGATTTTGTGTTCAGAGGGCGAAATAAACGTCCGCCTCTTGATAATGCGAATGCACTGCTGTCTTTTGTATACACTTTGCTGACAAACAGTATTACTTCGGCTCTGGAAAGTGTAGGGCTTGATCCGTATGGTGGATATCTTCACACGGATCGACCTGGCAGAGCTTCGCTGTCTTTGGATATGATAGAGGAACTCAGAGCAATCCTTGCGGACCGCTTTGTTCTGACATTGATCAATAAGAAGATCATCAGTGGGAAAAATTTTTCTGTAAAAGAAAACGGCGCGGTACTTATGGACGATGAACTGCGGAAAAAGGTACTGACGGAATGGCAGAACAAGAAAAAAGAAACTATTACGCATCCATATCTGAAAGAAAAAGTGGAGTGGGGAATGGTTCCGTATGTTCAGGCAATGCTTCTTGCGAGATATTTAAGAGGAGATCTGGATGGATATCCTGTATTCCTTTGGAAGTGAGGTGGGGATATGCTTGTATTGATCACATATGATGTAAATACAGAGACTGCCGCGGGACGAAAGCGATTGCGGAAAGTTGCAAAACAATGCACCAATTATGGAAGAAGAGTGCAGAATTCGGTGTTCGAATGCATTCTGGATAATGCGCAGTGTATTACTCTGAAAGCTATATTAGAAGATATTATTGACGAGAGCGTTGACAGCCTCAGGTTTTATTACCTGGGAAATAAATATCAGACAAAAGTAGAACACATGGGAGTTGACAGAGGAATTGCAGTTGATGATACGTTGATATTATGATAGAAGCGTTTGAACGCTGCTAAAGATGGGTGCGAATACGAAGCAGACATGAAAATGCCGGGGGATTCGCACCAGTAAAATTGCACAAATAAAGTGTATTTTACAAAGAATAGTAAATTACAAAAAGTAAAATAACATTTATAATTTTAAAAATTGTTGATTTTAGCTGAAAGTAGTAGGGGATTTTTGGCTGAAATTGCTGTCGCTCCCCTCGCGGGAGCGTGGATTGAAATTCCCAGCTCTGCGTAACATAGCCGACATTTTCCCGTCGCTCCCCTCGCGGGAGCGTGGATTGAAATTCACTTGCGAATTCGTCATCAACAAACATTGCATGTCGCTCCCCTCGCGGGAGCGTGGATTGAAATTCTTGT
>DWUT01000315.1 GCA_019120615.1 Candidatus Mediterraneibacter norfolkensis | reverse complement strand
GCGTCGATACTTTCCCGGTTGATATGGGACAGCCCTGCAAGGGTGTAGTCCCAATCTTCCGGCAAGGACAACATCTGCGATAAAAGCCCCTTTGCCTTTAAGGAAAGTTCTTTGTTGCGTAGGTGGTGGTTGCTCATTACGGTGTAGCCCCTGCTTTTCTCCACGCGGAAAACTGCCATAGCTTCATCACTCCTTTGCTGTGGATTTGTTACGCAGTAGAACAGCGATTTTGAGGGTTTAGGGATAAAGCCCTTACCGCGTGAGAAACGCGCCCGTAAAGCCGCTTGTATCAAGGCTTTTTCTGCTCCTACTGCGTAACATGAGGGCGTAAAAAAGCCGCAGACTGTTTCAAAATCTGCGGTTTCGCCTAAAAGAAAAGGACACCGCTTGCACGATGTCCTTTTCAGTCAACTATTTAGTTTTTTGTGTTCCCACACTCCATATCAATAACTACCGAAACCGTGATATAGTCCTCAATACGCTTATTGCGGAATTTATCACCCTCTGCGTCAAACACCACATGACGGGAAAAGTGCCTAAATCTAAGGATTTCTACAAGGTTTCTCTTTGTAGCAACACTATTGTCTCGACGTGCACCGTCTCCGGGAACATATCCACCGGCCTGACCTTCTCCAGCTCATACCCATTCCCGCACAGGACTTTCAGATCCCTGGCCAGTGTTGCAGGATCGCAGCTCACGTACACGACCCTCTCCGGCGCCATCTTCACGATCGTTTCCAGCAGTGCCGGATCGCATCCCTTCCGGGGCGGGTCCACCACGATCACATCAGCGCGGGCGTTCTCCCCTCCGTGTTTCCGCGCATATTCTGCATAATACTCCGGCAGCACCTCCTCCGCTTTTCCCACGAAGAACTCCGCGTTGGCGATCCCGTTGATCTCTGCATTTTTCTTTGCATCCTCTATGGCCTGGGGGATGATCTCAACACCGTACACCTGTCCCGCCTTCTGAGCAAGGAAGAGGGAAATCGTTCCGATCCCGCAGTAAAGATCCCACACAGTCTCCCCGCCTTTCAGGTCTGCATATTCCAGCGCCTGAGAATACAGCTTCTCTGTCTGCACGGGATTCACCTGATAAAAGGACAGCGGTGAGATCTGATACCTGACGTTTCCTATATAGTCTGTAATAAATCCCTGTCCCCAGAGAATCTCATAAGTCTCTCCCATGATCACGTTGGTCCGCCGGGTATTCGTACTGATGGTGATGCTTGTCATCCCCCGGACAGCAGCAAGTTTTTCCACCAGCTTTTCACTCTGAGGAATTTCCGTTCCGTTGATCACAAGACAGACCATGATCTCCTTTGTCGTAAATCCGAACCGGATCAGCACATGGCGGATCAGACCTTTTCCCGTCTTCTCATCATATGCGGGGATATGTTCTGCCCTCATAAACTCCAGGATGATCTCAAGGAGCTTCTGATTTACAGGCACACCCAGGGCGCAGTCTGTGTTTGCGATGATATCATGTGTCCGTCCCGCATAGAATCCCGTGACCGGATTGCCGTCCCGGTCTGTCCCGAAAGGGAACTGAGCCTTGTTCCGGTATCCGAATGGTTCGTCCATTCCGAGGATCGGTTCTGTCACCCGGTCCAACAGTTCTTTGTCAAATCCGCCCAGACGCTCCAGGTTTCCCCGTACTTTCTGCGCCTTGAAAGCAAGCTGTCTCTCATAGGACATCTCCTGGATCTGACACCCTCCGCATTTTCTTGCAAAGGGACAGCGGGGTTCCACGCGGTCCTCAGACGGCTCGATCACACGCATCAGCCTGGCATACCCGTAATTTTTCTTTGCTTTCATGACCTTTACTTCCGCTTTGTCTCCGATCACGGCGTCCTTGACGAACAGGGTATACCCGTCTACTTTTCCGATTCCTTCTCCGTTTACTCCAATATCCGTGATCTCGATCACAGCCGTATCATTCTTCTGCATAATCCTCTCCTGATCCTGAATCTCTTTCCATCCTTATCGAAATCGGATAGGGGAAGATTCCCTTCCCCTATCCCCCGCGATACCACGGGCAGCTCACAGCAAAGCCGCCCTCCGCGCTTATCGCACAAAAGAAAAGATTGCGCCCCGGCGCAATCTTCCCGCTATCTCTACGCGTAACTGTTCTGTTCTCTACACTCCTGATGTTCTTCTGAGATTTGATTCGAACAGCCGGTTGTAGCCCAGCCAGTCGTTTCCTGTCTTTCCCTTGAATATCTCTGTCAGCGTCTGCATCTTCGCATCTGCGTTATCCGCCAGGTTCAATGCCAGTGCCTCGGCGAGAGCCGGCTTCTTCGGCGAACCGTACTCCAATTCTCCGTGATGCGCGATCACGCAGTGTTTCAGCTCGTTTGCCAGCTTCGCCGGGAAATTCGGGATCGAGCGGATCGCCTCGTCGATCATCTCCACTCCGATCACGATATGCCCGATCAACTGTCCTTCGTCTGTATAGTCATTATCCGGGAAATCAGACAGTTCTCTTGTCTTGCCGATATCGTGGCAGATCGCCGCCGTGTACAGAAGGTCCCGGTTCAGGATACTGTACGCTCCGGCAAAATATTCACACATGCGAAGGACGCTTAAGGTATGTTCCAGGAGCCCTCCTGAAAATCCGTGATGTACCGTCTTTGCCGCCGAATGTCCTTTAAATTTCTTTATAAAGTTTTCGTCTTTTATGAAATAATACTCCAGCATCTGTCTCAGATACTGGTTTGAAATCTGGCGGATATAGGCCGTCAGTTCCTCGTACATGCGGTCTACATTTTTCTCCGTCGTCGGCATATAATCCGCCGGATTATATTCTCCTTCCTCTGCCTTTCTGATCTGCTTGATGTTGAGCTGGAGATTTCCGTTGTAGCTGATCACGTCTCCGTATACTTCGATGAAATCCTTCTCATCATATTCCGCAATCCCCTGTGAATTGGGATCCCACACCTTTCCGTCAAGGGTTCCCGTCTTATCCTGGAGGATCAGGTTATCGTAAGGTTTCCCGTTCCTTGTCTCCGCGGAGCGTTTCCCCTTGCACAGGTAAACATTCCTGATCGTCTCGCCTTCACACAGTCCGTTGATATATCTCATTGTCTTCCTCTTTCTATCCTTTACTTCCGATGGTCACATTAAATTTGATCTCCACATAACCGTCCGCCCCCTGGCGCTGTCCCACGAAACGGACCTGGCCGCCCGCCTCTGTCTCCAGGAGTACCTGACGATATGACAGGATGCTGCCGACCTCTCTGCCGTTTATCTGAGTGATGACGTCACCGTTCTGGATCCCCGCCTGCATCGCGGGAGAGTCTGTATCTACATCGATCACATAGATTCCCGCCGGGATCCCCTGACTGTCCTGGACCGCTTTGGTCACAGTCGTCCCATGGATCCCCGCATAGGGAACATGTGCCCCGTTTGCGAGCAGTTCTATCGTTGATTTGATATCTGAAATAGCGTAGGCATTTGCCGTACCGCTTCCGTTTTCGTTCCAGATGGACGCGGAGATCATCCCAATGACTTCTCCGTCCATATTGAACAATACCCCGGTCCCGTCAGCAGACACCGGGATATCTGTCGTCAGCACATCACATTCCCCATCGTAGAATGTCTCTTTATGATCACAGGAGCTTATCACGCCGTATCCGACTCCTCCGTCATAGCCGAACATATTGCCAAGAGCGATCACCGTGTCTCCCTGTCTGGATGCATTAGAGTTTCCAAGCTCTGCCACCTTGATCTGATTCCATGTCGTTTCAGAAATATCCGTCCTCATCACACTGAACACAGCAAAACCGCTGTTTGCATCCTGCCGTTTTAAAGAAGCAGTGTACTCTGAACCGTCTGCAAAACTCACCATCCAGCTTTCTCCTTCGCCACAGAGCGCATCGTCCGCCAGTATGAGTAGTTCCTGACCGTTGTCCGCCGTGATCACTCCTGTCACAGACGTCCTGAGCCCTGTGGCTTCCGCGTTCCAGTCCGCCTCCTGCTCCTCTCTGCTCACAGTCACGATTCCTGTCTCGGCATCCTGAGCAAGTTCATAAAGGCTGTCGTTGATCTCTGCATAGCTTTCCGCGTCCAGCTCGGGATCTACAGGTTCTTCCTCCTCTTCCACCGCCTGGTCTTCGGTCGGCTCCTCGTCCTCCGGGATCGTCACTGTCTCCGGATCTCCACGGAACCAGTTTTCAGCCCATGGTTTGAGCGCAAAAAAACCAACACAGGAAAAAACTCCGAGGATCACTCCGTAGACGGCGATCCTGACAAACTGTTTTATCAGTTTTTCCCTGCTGATCGGTTCAGGTTTTATGGTTTCCTGCAGGAAAGAATATTTTTCCTCCTGCCGGCTGTCGTCCTGCTTATTTTCATCCTGTACATCTCTGTTTTCCGGAGATCCTTCCGGGGCCAGATTCTGATCTCTATCGTACGGCATAGGCATAAGTCTCCTCTGAGCAATAGTATACCTGATTCATTTCGATTGTTCAAGTTACACTTCAACCGAACTTAAGAGCAAAAGTCCTTTCTTTTATAGAAAGAATAAGGTAAAATGGAACATGAATTCGAGGTGACAATATGAATCAGAAAACTTTAGCAAAACTGGAATATGACAAAATCGCGGCTCTTCTGGAAGAAGAGGCCTCCTCGTTCCGGGGACGGCAGCTCTGCCGAAGGATAAAACCGCTTACAGATATCAATAAGATCAATACACTTCAGGAACAGACGGCCGCCGCATTTACCAGGATCGTCCGAAAAGGGCGCATTTCCTCCGGCGACGCCGCTCCCGTGGAGGAGTCTATGAAACGGCTCGAGATTGGAGGCGCGCTCGGCATCTCCGAGCTGCTGCGCATCAGCAGGCTCCTCGCCAACGCTGCCCGGGTGAAATCCTACGGGCGGCATGACACACAGGAAGACGCTGTGGACTGCCTGGACGCTTTCTTCGACGTGCTGGAACCGCTGACGCCGCTGACAAATGAGATCGAACGGTGCATTATCTCCGAGGATGAGATCAGCGACGACGCCAGTCCCGGACTGAAACGGATCCGCCACAATATCGGCGCCATCAACGACAAAGTACACTCCACGCTGACAGGACTGGTCAACGGCTCCCTCAGGAACTATCTGCAGGACGCCATCATCACCATGCGCGGTGACAGGTACTGTCTTCCCGTAAAGGCAGAATACCGGAGCCAGGTCCAGGGACTGATCCACGACCAGTCTTCCACCGGTTCCACTCTGTTCATCGAACCGATGGCTGTCGTAAAGCTGAACAATGACTTAAAGGAACTCTACGCCCAGGAGCAGGAGGAGATCCAGGCGATCCTCGCCTCTCTCAGCGAGGAGGCGGCGCAGTATGTGGATGAGATCCGGGCAGATTACCGGGCTCTGACCGACCTGGACTTTATCTTCGCCCGGGGCGCTCTGGCTCTGTCCATGAACGCCAGCCGGCCCGTCCTCAATACAGAGGGACGCATCCATATCCGCGACGGACGCCATCCCCTCCTGGATGCAAAGAAGGTGGTGCCCATCACGGTTACTCTGGGGGAGGATTTCTCCCTGCTGATCATCACCGGACCGAATACGGGAGGCAAGACGGTTTCGCTTAAGACCGTGGGACTGTTCACCCTGATGGGACAGTCCGGGCTCCATATCCCTGCCGGGGACCGCTCGGAACTTGCCGTCTTTGACCAGGTGTACGCTGATATCGGAGATGAGCAGAGCATCGAGCAGAGCCTGAGCACCTTCTCCTCCCATATGACGAATATCGTTTCCTTTCTGAAAAAGGTGGATTCCAGATCCCTTGTCCTCTTTGACGAGCTGGGCGCGGGTACGGATCCGACCGAGGGAGCCGCTCTCGCCATCGCCATTCTGTCCCATCTCCACAAACAGGGGATCCGCACTATGGCGACCACACATTACAGTGAGCTCAAGGTATATGCCCTGACCACTCCGGGCGTGGAGAACGCATGCTGCGAATTCGACGTGGAAAGCCTGCGGCCCACCTACCGACTTCTCATCGGCATTCCCGGCAAGAGCAACGCATTTGCCATCTCAGGAAAACTGGGACTCCCTGACTACATTATCGAGGACGCAAGGAAAAGGCTGAGTGAACAGGACATTTCCTTCGAAGATCTTCTGACAGACCTGGAGACCAGTAAGAAGACCATAGAGAAAGAGCGGGAGGAGATTGCCGCATACCGCCAGGAGGCGGAAGCCCTGAAGCAGGAGGCGGCGAAGCGTCAGGAGAAACTGGACGAACAGCGCGACCGAATCATCAGAGAAGCCAACGAGAAAGCCAACGCCATCCTCCGGGAGGCGAAGGAAGTGGCGGATGAGACGATCCGCAACTTCCATAAGTTCGGAAAAGAAAATATCTCCGCCGCAGAGATGGAAAAAGAGCGGGAACGTCTGAGAAAGAAGATCAAGGACACGTCCGCCGCCTCGACGATCCGCCCCCAGAAGCAGAAAAAGGCTTATAAACCCGCAGACTTCAAGCTCGGGGAATCTGTCAAAGTCCTCAGCATGAACCTGACCGGGACGATCGTGTCACGGCCTGATTCCCGCGGAAATGTGACGGTGCAGATGGGAATCCTCCGCTCTCAGGTGAACATCTCAGACCTGGAGATCATCGAGGAACCTTCCCCCTATGCGCCAAAGAAGCTGAACCGTAGCTCAAAAGGCCGGATTGGCATGAGCAAATCTCTGTCCGTCAGCCCCGAGATCAACCTTCTCGGCAGGACTGTGGACGAGGCAGTCTCGGAACTGGACAAATATCTGGACGACGCGCTGCTGTCCCATCTGAACACAGTCCGCGTGGTCCACGGCAAAGGAACCGGAGCGCTGCGGAAAGGGATCCATGAATATCTGCGCCGTCAGAAGCACGTCAAATCCTATCACCTTGCCGAGTTCGGCGAGGGCGACGCCGGAGTGACAATCGTAGAACTGAAATAAAGGAGGGATTACCAATGATAGGAAAACAGAAGATTCTGATCGTTGACGACGATGAGAACATAGCAGAACTTATCTCTCTGTATCTGACAAAAGAATGTTTTGATACAAAGATCGTATACAACGGAGAAGATGCCCTGGCGGCGTTCGACTCCTACCACCCCAGCCTGGTACTTCTGGACCTGATGCTCCCGGGCATTGACGGATATCAGGTATGCCGGGAGATCCGGGCAAAATCTTCCACACCGATCATCATGCTCTCCGCCAAAGGGGAGGTCTTCGACAAGGTGCTCGGGCTCGAACTGGGCGCCGACGACTACATTATGAAGCCGTTTGACTCCAAAGAGATGGTCGCCAGAGTCCGGGCCGTGCTGAGACGGTATCAGCCGGTCAAGACAGAGGCTCCCGCTGCGGAGAAAGCCAAATGTGTGGAGTACGACGGGATCGTCATCAACCTGACAAACTATTCCGTGGTCTGTGATGGAAAGAATGTGGAAATGCCCCCGAAGGAACTGGAGCTTCTTTTCTGTCTGGCGTCCTCGCCCAATCAGGTATTTACCCGGGAGCAGCTCCTGGACCGGATCTGGGGTTACGAATATGTTGGGGATACGAGGACAGTAGACGTTCACATCAAGCGTCTGCGTGAAAAGATCAAAGATCACCCGCACTGGAGCCTGAGCACAGTCTGGGGGATCGGATATAAATTTGAAACCAAATAACATCTTAGGAGAAACTGATGAAAAGCATACTGCGACTGAAATTCATAGCTCTTTATCTTATATTTGCCTTTCTGTGCATCTTCACCACCGCCACGCTCACAACACAGCTGGTGATGGACCGGCTTGATGAGGACACTTCCCGGACCCTGTACAGAGGCGCCACGCTGGTCGCCAACGATTATCTGCCGTCCTATTTCACGGACGACTCCTCCGTGCAGGCCGTCCAGTCGCAGCTTGCCGCCATGAGGCTCTATCTGGAATCTTCGCTCTGGTTTGTCCAGAAAGACGGTACAATGATCACGGCCTCCAATCTGGAAAACACCTCATCCCCGGAAGTGATCGAAAACTTTGATCCCGCGGAGATCGGCGGGAATCAGTATATCGTGGGCACATATCACGGGTATTTCAACGAAGATGTGATCACTGTGATGGCCCCCGTGACCGAGGGCTTCAACACAAAAGGATATCTGCTCCTCCACAGCCCGGTATCCTTCATTGAAGAAAAATGCCATGCTCTGATGCTCCCTATATATATTTCCCTGGGAGTCATCTATCTGATCTCCTTCATCTTCCTGCTGGGGTTCCATTTCTTCGTGTACCGTCCCCTCAGGCAGATCACAGAAGCTGCAAAGCAGTATGCTTCCGGGAACCTGGATTACGAGATCCCCGTCTCCACACATGATGAGATGGGTTATCTCTCCGCCTCCCTCAACTACATGGCGGTCCAGCTCAAGGACATGGATGACTACCAGAAAAAGATCGTGGCAAATGTCTCCCATGATTTCCGCTCGCCTCTCACCTCCATCAAGGGATATGTGGAGGCCATGACCGACGGGACGATCCCGCCGGAACTCCATCAGAAATATCTGAAGATCATCCTGTTTGAGACTGAACGGCTCACCGACCTCACCACGGATCTTCTGACACTGAATGAATTTGACACAAAGGAGCTTCTCCTGAACAAGGAAGAATTCGACATACAGGAAACAATAAAGAGTACCGCAGAGTCCTTTGAGGGAGTCTGCACCCCGAAACATATCACCATCGAACTGCTGCTCCTTCCCGGAAATGTGATCGTCTTTGCAGACCGCCGGAAGATCCAGCAGGTACTGTACAATCTGATCGATAACGCCATCAAATTCAGTGAGAATGATTCCTCTATCACCATAGAGACTGCAGAAAAAAATGAAAAGGTCTTTGTCTCCGTGAAAGACCGGGGGATCGGCATTCCCCGGAAAGAACTGAACAAGATCTGGGAACGTTTCTATAAATCCGACCTTTCCCGCGGGAAAGACAAAAAGGGAACCGGTCTGGGACTTTCCATCGTAAAGGAAATCATCCAGGCCCACGACGAGCACATCAATGTTATCAGCACTGAGGGCGTCGGGACTGAATTCATCTTCTCCCTTCCCAGGGTCATGTCATAGGGTGCTCTACAAGAAAGAGGGATGCGAACCGCATCACTCTTTCTGAGCGATAAACCCGGCAGGTGGACGCCATGCTTACATGAGCGGGCACTTGTCGGGCTTACATTTTTTACTCATATAACAGAGCCTGTACGCTCTCATCTTCCATATTGCTCTGATCCACCCAGATATAACCGGTGTCCACTTTCGCCTCATTTCCGATCTCCAGCACAGTCCTCGCTCCGGCGATCACCGCCGCATAGCCCATGCCGAACGGATTCTGGACGATCAGACCGTCAACAGCACCGCTCACCAGAGATGCGAGCTGATCTGCACCGGCATCGAAGCCCATCACAGTCACCGCATCGGTCAGTCCCGCAGCATCTAATGCAGATACCGCAAGCTGCGTGGAGGCATCGTTCGTGCCAAAGCACCCCTTCAGTTCCGGATGCTTGCCGAGATAATATGCGATCACATCCGCGTCGCTCATGCTTTCTGCCTGGACGTCCACCTGCTCCAGTTCATCGTTCGCTTCCTCCGCCGTATCTTCGGACGTTTCTTCAGACGTCTCATTCGGATCCGCAGCCTGATTCTCCTGCCCTTCCTCTGCTGTCGCAGTGAGCTGTTCCAGATCTATCCCGAGCTGTTCAGCCGCTGCGGTTCGCTTCATCTCATCCAGCCTGTCCATATAGATCGTCTCTACCACGAATACTCCCGGATGATTCTTCTCAATCTCCCCTTTCACACCATCTTCACGTTCTTTCCCATTCTCTGAAACGGAATCATGCACAATGAGCGCGACCTCGCCTTCGTCTCCGATAGCCTCACAGAGTTTTGATGCCCCCTCGGCGGCAGCCGCTGAGTTGTCGGTTCTGCAGGTACACAGGATCCCCTGATAGTTGTTTCCCGAATCAAAAGCAACGATCGGGATCCCGTTCTCTGTCGCAAGGTCAAACTGGACAGCAGAGGCCTCCTCGTCGATGCTCGCTATGGCGATCACATCAGGGTATCTCGCCATCTCTTCATCCAGAATATTCACCTGTTCATCAATATCTTCCCCGTCTGCCGGAGCATTGAACGTGATCTTCAGGCTGTCGCCGCCTGAATATCCCAGCATTTCATTCAGATCGTCCGATGCCTGTTGGACGCCTGCTCTCACCTGCTGCCAGTATGGAGAATCCGTCTCTTTTCCAATCACCGAGATATACGTCCCGGGTTCCAGATCCAGTCCGTCAAGTTCGCTGTATGCGGACGGTGATATCAGCTCCAGATTGTCCTGATAGGGGAGCCGTTCTGCCACTTCCCCTGTAAAAATATCTTCTTCCTCCTTCTGGCTGCAGGCGCAGAGCGCCGCGGACATACACGCTGCCACAGCCGCTGAAACCAGCCTTCTCTTCATTTTATCTCAGCCTCCGTCAATTTCTTCTTTTTATTCCTTCTGATATAATACACCAAACGCCCGAAAAATAAAGTAATTTTTTCTTAAAATTTACAGATATTTCACACATATGTACTAAACTAAGTACACGAAAATCACTTGTATAATTAAAGTGATTGTATTAAAATAGGGATAACGAAAAGCGAAATAGCTTTCCGAATCATAAGAAGGAGGGTACATACTATGGCACACGTAATTAGTGATGAATGCGTAAGCTGTGGTTCTTGCGAAGGCGAATGTCC
>DWUT01000314.1 GCA_019120615.1 Candidatus Mediterraneibacter norfolkensis | reverse complement strand
TTATACCAGAAAAGGGAGGTCAATGCTCTTTTTATTTGCAAACCTCTGAAAAATCAAGGTAAAACGTAACTTTTACAATAAAAAATGAAGGTAGTTTTGACACTACCGTATCAAATAAGGAGGAAAAAATTATGAAGAAAAAATTAATCGCAGGCATTCTCGGAGTTACAATGATAGCAGGAATGATCACCGGATGCGGAGGCGGTTCCGGAGAGTCGTCAGATGGAACTACAACGATCAAATACGCTACGTATTCTGCCGGACCGGACCATCTGGAGGATATGGATGCGATGATTGAAGAGTTTGAAAAGCAGAATCCTGACATCAAGGTAGATGTGGAAGTGATCGGATATGACGATTATTTTACGAAGCTCCAGACTCAGGCGTCCTCCAAGACACTTCCGGATGTATTTGAGATGAACTATGAGAACTTTAACACTTATGCGGGGAACGGCGTTCTTCTTGACCTCACAGAACTGGCTGACGGGGATGAAGATTTCTCACCGGATATGCTGACGGGGAACACATATGAATATTTCCAGAATAACGGGAAACTGTACGGACTTACAGAGAAGGTGTCAGATGTTGTGCTGTATTATAATAAGGATATGTTTGACGCGGCGGGACTGGAATATCCCCAGGCAGACTGGACATGGGATGACCTCCTTACTGCGGCTCAGGCGCTGACCAAAGACGGCGTATATGGATTCTACGCGCCGGTAACATATAACGAATTGTACAAGGTAGTAGCACAGAACGGAGGCGCGCTCTTCGATGAGGACGGCAATCCGACGATCGATTCCGCTGAGAATGTGGAGGCGCTGCAGTGGATGCTTGATAAGATGCTCAAGTACCATATTCAGCCTACATCAGAGGAGATGAGCGGAAAGACACCGGAAGACATGTTCAAAAACAGCGAGATCGCGATGGAAGTTACCGGAAGCTGGATGGTGACCACGTTTGCGGACGCTCCGTTTGAGTGGGATATCGCTCTTGAGCCTGGAAATACAGATCAGGTACACCATGTTTTCGCAGACGGTATCGTGGCAAGCGCGGATACGAAGAATGCGGAAGCGGCATGGAAACTGATCAAGTTCCTTTCAACAGATCCGACGGCTGCAAAGATCCGTCTGGATTCAAGCTGGGATCTGCCGGCGACCAACGATGAGTCTGTCCAGGAGCAGTATACTTCACAGGAGAAACCGGAGCACAGGGAAGTGATCTTCGAGGCTATGGAGACGGGGATCATGCCTCCTGTAGTAGATCATTATGCAGAGGTGCAGAATGCGATCAACGAGCAGCTGAACCGAGCGGTGATCGGACAGCAGTCCGCGGAGGATGCGCTGAAAGCAGCACAGGAAGAAGTTACAAATATTTTGAAATAATCGGTACAATGCCGCAAGCCGCCTTTTGAACAGACTTGCGGCATTTTTAGAAAACAGACAGGTGGTAACAGGAGATGCAGACAGGAAATTATACAGGGATCGGACTGATCGGAAATGAGGATATCGCAGCGATCTATGCGGTAAATAACGGAATTGTGGACATCAACGGGACGGGGATTTATCATTTATTTTATAAGGATTATTCCCATGACTTGCTGCAGTCGGCGGTCACGATGATCAAAGCAGGGGACGGGATCTTTTATGGAAATAAGATATGGCATGAATATACACATCCCCATCACATCAGACCGAGGAAGACTTATACAGAAGAACATTACCGTTATTGCGACGAATTCGATCTGGAAGAGATCGGACTGAAACGAAAAGACACAGCGTATGCTTACGGGAAGAACCGTCTGGTATTTGAGACGGAGATTGAGAATATCGGCAAAGAGACACGTGAGATCAGCTGCTATGGGTATGCGGCGGTCAGGAACACAAGAGAGATCGCGGTAGAGGAACTTCCGGGCGGCGGAACAGCCATACATACGGGAAATGTCTATATGGGGATGGATACGCCCGTCAGTGAAGAGGTCTATATCACCGAGGATTCTCCTACGGATTTTGCGTACCAGACTTTTCTGGATGTGCTGGAAGGAAGACAGGACAGAAGCCCCCGCGTTACTGACTGCAGGCTGGGATATGTGCAGGGAGGCAGGATGACAGCTGCCCCCGGAGAGAAGAAAAAGATGGTCTGGGCGCTGGTGTTCGCGGACAGCGCACAGGAACTGGAGGAAGAGCTTCGGATATCGGCAGGGGAAGACAAAAGAGAAGCTGCAGACAGATACTGGGATGCATGGTTCCGTGAGGGAAAGGTCCCGGCAGCAGAGGAGGCGTTCGCGGATCTGGCGCTCACGAACCTGGCGTCGATCAAGGCGGTATGCGTGAGGGGATATATCCCGGCGGATCTGACCGGTCATTATTTCTGTGACAAGATGCCCTGTTATTACGCGAGAGACTCTATCATGATCGCCAGAGCGTTCCTTGTGGCAGGACATACGCGAGAGTGCAGGGAGATCCTGGGGTATCTGACAGGGCGGAAGAGAAAGGAAAACGGAGAATTTTTCCAGAGGTATGACGGGCATGGAGAACCAAATGAAGGGGCAAATAATAACGTGTTCCATCAGATCGACTCCATCGGATATTTCCTGCGGATCCTCTATGAATACATGGAACAGACCGGAGACCTGCTGGCAGATGAGACGCTGTTGAGAGAACTTACCGACGTGATCGATCAGGCGGAGTCAAAATACGGAATGGTCGGTCCGGAGGGCGGCGTAAACGAAGGCGTCTTCGGAGGAGCATTCATTACTTCCTCAAATATGTTTATCTACGGAGGGATCCGGGCAGCAGGAAAGATCTTCGCGAAGCTGGGAAATGAGGAATATGAACAGAAATGCAAAGAGATCTGTAGCCGGCTTTATGCCGGGATACAGACCACGTTTAATGAGAAACTGGGAAGATATGATTATGGCTATGTACAGTATCATGACCATACAGTGAGAAAATATGATACGCCCCAGTATTTCGGACCCCTCTATGGGTATCCGGACGATGAGAACATGAAAGCAACGCACAGGTATTTCCTGAAATATGCTTCATTTTTTGAGGATGGCATCGGATATTCCGAGCAGGAATACCACCACGGTCCGTGGCTTTTTAATACGCTTGCGTGTGCGGAATACTGCAAGCGATCGGGAGATATGGAAGAATACCGGAAAAAGATGGACTGGGCGGCACGGCACAGCAACGCCTACGGCATTTTCCCGGAGGCGGTGGACGCGGATGATGAGACGGTGTGTATGATCAATCCGCTGAGCTGGGCATGTGCGGAGTTTACGGCGGCTTATTTTGGCGAAGGAGGATTCGACAGTGAAGAATAAGGAATGTAAAATCAGGCTGATAAATATGATAAGATCCTGCATCAGGGAAGAGGCAGAGCCGATATTCCACGATCTCAAGGCACTTCTTGAAGCGGATGACCTTGATTATCATGAGACGTGCCTGGTGCTGTTCCTGACAGGAGAGTACACCAGGATCAGCGGGGATATGAGCCTTTTTGAACAGGATGCCGACAGGATCGTATGTCTGCAGGATGAGACCGAAGAGGAGGCTTGCAAACCTCACTTACGGATGCTGGAAGAAGCGGGAAAAGAAGGACTCTATGGAGAAAATTACGGAATGGCTTACGGCGCGCTGTACAACAGTAATCTCTTTGCGAAGAGAGAGAAGACGGCAAAAGCGCTGCACCAGATGAAAAATTATGCCTATGAACACTATGCATGTGCCGGAAAACTGGTGGATGAAGCGCACGGGGACAGGGCGACTGCACAGCTTCTGTGGATCTGCGTTCCTTTCGGTCTGTTTACTCCGGAGGATCTGGTACTGGTGGCGGCGCTTGACGAGATCTGCGAAACCGGAAGACAGGAGGATTTTGCCATGCTCGGCTGGTATTTTGCGGAGAAGGCGGATTACCGCAGGGCGAGGAGTTATCTGGCGCGGCTGGACAGTGAGGACGGGTTCATCCGGGCAGTAAAGGGAGTCATTGAGGAGAAATTAAGGATTGCGGGGATGCTCAGCGAAGCGCCGCTGATGCATGTGCCCTGCGGAAATTTCAACCGGTATTCCCACCAGAATTACGAGAGAGATCCCTGGTTCCCGAAAGAGGGGGAAGAAGTGTTTCTCAATGCCGCGGCCTGGCCGGTGCAGCTGTCCTGTGAGGTGGAAGTGTACTGGGAAAGTTCTGACGGAGATCGGGGGACGGCGGAAGGCGTTTACCAGCCGGAGTATGAAAACTACAGATTCTCTATCGGGACATTTTCCGGCGGGGAAGAGATCACATATTATTTCCGTGCCGGGGAGTACTGCTCTGAGAAGTTTTCCTTTACAGTACTTGCAAAAGAAACGGTGACGGAAGCTGGCAGGATATCTGAGAACGGTTCGGAAAAGATGCTGGAACTGCGGACCGACAGAGGAAACGTCTTCCTCTGGACAGAGAGGAAAGAGAATGGACAGGTCCGGTATTCGGTAGCAGAGATTGGACCCGGAGAGAGCTCTACCCGGGAAGGAGAGTGGAGAGACTTTATTTCACACCGGGAGATTTCCGGGTGGAGTGAGCGGATTCCGGTCAGGGAGATTGGTTTCTGGCGTGAGGGAGGAAGAATCTTCTCATCTTTCATGAGCGTGGACGTGGACGCCGGAGAACGGTTCTATGGATTCGGAGAACGGTATAATCAGATCGACCAACGGGGCAATGTGGTGGACGTGTATGTGTATAACCAGTATAAAGACCAGGGGATCCGGACCTATATCCCCATGCCGTATTTCTTAAGCTCCGGCGGATACGGAGTCTGGCTGGATACGGATCGTTACACAGAGTTTGACATGTGCAGCGGCGGCAGGACATACTGGCAGGCGGAAGTACAGGCGGAGGAGCTGTCCTGGTACTGCTTTGCCGGAACGCCGAAAGAGATGATCAGCCAGTTCACCGCGGTTTCCGGAAGACCGGCGATGCTGCCGGAGTGGGCGTTCGGACCCTGGATGTCCAGCAACAACTGGGACAGTGAGGCGGAAGTGAGGAAGCAGGTAGAACTGACGAAGAAGTATGATATCCCGTCAACGGTCCTTGTGATCGAAGCCTGGAGTGATGAGGCGACGTACTATATCTTTAATGACGCAGTGTATAAGGAAAACAGCGGAGAAAAAGGATTCTCCTATGACGAGTTCGATTTCCCTGAATGGGGAAGATGGCCGGACCCGAAAGGGATGGTGGAATATCTCCATGAAAACGGGCTGAAATGCATCCTGTGGCAGATCCCGATCGTCAAGTATATCAATTCTCTCCATCATCTCCAGAAAGATCGGGACGAGGAGTATGCGCTGGAACATGGATTCTGTGCGAAGAAGAAAGACGGGACGCCCTACCGTATGCCGGAGGGATGGTTCACGGACAGCCTTCTCGTGGATTTCACGGACAGGGGGGCGGCGGACTGGTACATGGACAAGCGGAAATACCTGGTGGAGGATGTGAAGATCGACGGGTTCAAGACCGACGGCGGAGAGTTTGTCTTCGGGGACGATGTACAGTTTTCAGACGGGCGCACCGGCAGGGAGATGCGCAATGCATATCCCAATCTCTATATAGGCGAGCACTACCGCTATATTCACGAAAAGAGAGACGGGATCGTGTTCAGCCGGGCTGGATATACCGGAGCGGCAGCCATGCCGGCACACTGGGCCGGCGACGAGAGGTCAACATTTTCAGCATTCAAAAGAAATCTGTGTGCAGGGCTGAACGCCGGGATCTCGGGTATTCCATTCTGGGGATGGGACCTTGCCGGATTCAGCGGAGAGATTCCCGGCGCGGAACTGTATGCGCGGTCAGCTTCCATGGCGGCATTCTGCCCGATCATGCAGTACCATGCGGAGAGCAAGGCGGAGTTCAACCAGGACAGGACGCCGTGGAATATAGCAGAGAGAAGAAACGCTCCCTGGGTGATCGACGTGTATCGGTATTATGCGAAACTCCGCATGGCGATGCTCCCGTATATTACAGATCAGGCAGAGAAATGTGTGGAGACCGGCGTTCCTATGATGCGCGCCCTGTGGGTGGAATTCCCGGAGGACAGAAAAGCGGGAGAGATTTTTGACCAGTATATGTTCGGCGACGATCTGATGGCGGCGCCTGTCGTAGAAGAGGGCAGGACAGAACGAGAAGTCTATGTTCCCGAGGGAGAGTGGAGAAATATTTTTACAGGAGAAGTCTTCTGTGGAGGGAAAACTTACACAATGAAAGCGGATGTGGATGAGATCATCGTACTGCAGCGGAGCGGATCTGACTGGAAGATCAGGACGGAAGGCGAGTTCCTCTTTGAGAAGACAGCTGAGAGTGTATAGAGAAATCTGTTTTGCAGGTGAAGAGGAACGGGCAGAAAGCTCTGGTTCAGAAAAGAAAAAGACAGTGAGATAAGGAGAAAATACAGATGGAATGGTGGAAAAAAGCGGTCGTTTACCAGATCTATCCGATGAGCTTTAAGGACAGTAACCATGATGGGATGGGTGACCTGGGCGGAATTCTGGAGAAAGTGGATTACCTGAAAGAACTTGGCGTTGACATTGTGTGGATGACGCCGGTCTATGAGTCGCCGATGGACGACAACGGATATGATATCAGTGATTATTATAAGATCAATCCCCTGTTTGGAACCATGGAGCAGTTTGACGAACTCCTGGAAGCCCTTCACCAGAGGGGAATCCGTCTGATCATGGATCTGGTGGTCAACCATACCAGCGATGAACATGAGTGGTTCAGGCAGGCAAGAAAAGATAAAAACAGCAGATATCATGATTTCTATATCTGGAAAGATAGGCCGATCACGGATCAGCAGTCCATATTCAGCGGATCCGTCTGGGAGTACAATGAGGAGACAGACGAATATTATTACCATCTGTTCAGCCGCAGACAGCCGGATCTGAACTGGGATAATCCGGAGGTGCGAAAGGAAGTATACCGTCTGATCAACTGGTGGCTGGACAAAGGGATTGACGGATTCCGGATGGATGTGATCGACCTGATCGGAAAGATCCCGGAGGAGAGCATCCTGACCAGTGATAAGAGTCATAAATATCTGCAGGAGATGTACCGGGAGTGCTTCGAGGGAAGGGAAGTCTTTACGGTAGGAGAGACTTCTTATGCAACTCCGGTGAGCGCGCCGCTCTATTCCGCGCCGGAGCGCAAAGAGCTGACCATGGTATTCGGATTTGAGCACCTGGGTCTGGAAGAAGTGAAAGGAAACGGGAAGTGGGATCTGAAGAAGCTGGATGTCAACGAACTGAAGCAGGTGTTTGCAGTCTGGCAGCATGCTCTTCATGAAAAAGGATGGAACAGCCTGTTCTGGTCCAACCACGACCAGCCCCGCATCGTTTCCAGAATGGGAGACGACGGGAAATACAGGAAAGAAAGCGCCAAGATGCTCGGCATGATCCTTCATGGGATGCAGGGAACACCGTATATCTATCAGGGGGAAGAGATCGGGATGACAAATGTGAAATTCCCTCTGGAGGATTACAAGGATGTAGAGACCATCAATATGGTGAAAGAGAAACAGGAAGCAGGATGGTCCATGGATAAGATCATGCAGGGGATCTATGCGAAAGGGCGGGATAACGCCCGCACGCCCATGCAGTGGTCCACCCGGGAATACGGCGGATTCTCGGATCATGAGCCGTGGATCCGGATGAATCCAAATTACGAGACCATCAATGTAGAGGAGTCCGAGGCGGATAAAGATTCTATCTTCCATTTTTATCAGAAACTGATCCGTCTCCGAAAAGAGTGGGAGATCATAAGTACTGGAGATTTTACTTTGCTGTTTGAGGACGACAGGAATCTGTTTGCGTATAAGAGGGAGGCGGACGGGGAGCGCCTGACCGTGATCGCCAACTTTACCGGGGAGGACGTGCAGTGCGAGCTGCCGGATGAGATAAAGCCGGGAAGAGGACAGGTGCTCCTCTCAAATTATGACAGGAATTCGGTGGAAAAGAAAATGACGCTCAGGCCTTATGAGAGCTTTATGTATTATGAGAAAACAGAGAAATGATGAATAACAGAGGAGCCGCATCAGAAAGTAGTGCGGCTCATCTTCTTCATCTTTCCTACAGCTTCAATTCCCCTGTCGACTCCCGGAACTTCAGCGTGGTCCGGACGTGCATGATGCGGTACGGCGTATCCGGCTCTTTGATCCGGGAGAGCAGCAGATCCGCTGCGATATATCCCATCTTGGAGCTGGGGATATCCACGGTGGTCAGGTGGGGATCGATGATCCTTGACTCGGTGGAATTATCGAATCCGGTGATGAGGACGTCCTCGGGTACCCGGATCCCGTGTTTCTTCAGCGCGTGGATCAGGTCGATGGCAACGAAATCATTGGCGCAGACAAAGACGTCCGGGAGCTGGATCGTCCGGCTGACAGCCTCTTCGAGATCCCGGGGAGTATCAAAGACAGTCCGGCCAGTAAACTGTGAGGTCGCGGGAGTGAGCCTGTTGACGCTGAGAGCATGCATGAATCCCTGGTACCGCTCGTTAAAAGAGCGGCAGTGCTCCGGCTCTCCGGCAAACGCAAGATTCAGGTAACCGTTCTGGATCAGCGTATCTGTCAGGTTAAAGACACTCAGATGATTCTCCATGAGGAGGAAATCCGCCCGGATCCGGGTCATGTCCGTGTCGGCTGCCGTATCGATAAAAAGGAGCGGGACGCCAAGTGTATCCAGCATCTCGATGTATTCCAGATCGAACATTTCCAGGCAGAGGATCCCTGCTGTTTTTTCCTTATTAAATCCCATAGGAAGCTGAAGGGAGGCTATCTCTGTATCCCTTACCGGGAACATGGAAAGCCGGTAATTGTTCCTGCTGATCTTTTCCTGAAATGTATTCAGCGCATAAGTGCCGAAGTGAGAGCCGTAAGGCATATTCTGCGTGATCAGCGCCAGTTCTTTTATCTCAACATTCTCGCTGGAAGAAGAGGAGGGCTGTGAAAGATAGATAAAACGGCGGTATCCCATTTCTGCCGCTTTCTCAAGAACTTTCTGCCGTGTTTCTTCGGCAAGAACCCCCGTATTGTTCAGTGCCTTTGATACTGTATTTCTGGAAAGTCCCAATGCGTCTGCAATATCCTGGATCGTAACTTTTTTTTCCATAATATAGAACCTCTCTAAGATCGATAGTGTTACATTTAATGTAAATGATTTGTGCATATTTGTCAAATGTAAAAACAATATTACTATAAAGATGAGGCGTAAAAGTGATATGTCACATGAAAAGTAAATAAAATGATGCAAATGTCACATGAAAATGTGATACAAATGTAAAAATATTGTTGACACTATGCACAAACGGTGTTACTATTACATCAACCTTTAAAACAGCTATGCATAAAAAGATCGATCGAAAAATGCAGATGGTGCAAATGTAAAACAGGAGGGGTAAGAAAATGAGAGTTTTCCGTAAGAAAAGTACGGCGGTCGCGAAGCAGACGCCGCAGGAAAAACTGAAGTATGTGAAAAAGAACTGGCAGCTGTATGTGTTCTTTCTTCTGCCGGGGCTGCTGCTCACGCTGATCTTCAAATACGGTCCGATGGGCGGTATCCTGATCGCTTTTGAGGACTACAATGTCATTGAGGGCGTCCTTGGAAGTCCTTGGGTGGGGCTGGAATATTTCCGGCGCTTCCTTTCTTCGCCGGATTTCATGAGTTATCTGATGAACACGTTAAAGCTGAGTGTATTCGGACTGTTATGGGGGTTCCCCATTCCGATCATCCTGGCGCTTCTTCTGAACCAGATCCGCAGGACCGGGATCCGGAAGAAGATACAGCTTCTGATCTATGCTCCGAACTTTATCTCGGTTATCGTACTCTGCGGTATGGTCCGCATGTTCCTGTCTCCGGTAGGACCGATCAATTCCCTGCTGGGGATTGACACGAACTGGATGACCATGCCGGAGGCGTTCCGTACAATCTACATCGCCAGCGGGATCTGGCAGACGGCAGGATGGTCCTCCATCATGTACACGGCGGCTCTTTCCAACGCCAGCAAGGATCTGGAGGAAGCGGCGATTGTGGACGGAGCTAATATCCTTCAGCAGATCCGGTATGTACAGCTTCCCGCGATCAAGAATATTATCGTGATCCAGTTCATTCTGCAGGCAGGTAACATCATGAGCATCGGTTTTGAGAAAGCCTATGCGCTGCAGACAGACATGAACCTTCCGGCTTCGGAGATCCTTTCTACATATGTATACAGGCTCGGTCTTCTGAACGGCGACTATGGATATTCAACAGCGGTCGGTCTTTTCAATTCGGTGATCAATGTGATCCTTTTGATTTTCGTAAACTGGGTTGTGAAGAAGTTAAACGACGGCGAAGGATTATAAAAGGGGGATTTGATGATGGAAACGAGAAGAAAAATGAAACTCGGAACATCCGACAAGATTATTCTCGGCGTCGGATATACACTGCTCGGACTGTTCGTGCTGGCAGTATTTGTTCCCCTGGTATACGTGGTGCTGGCTTCTTTTATGGATCCGAACGTGCTGAACAATCAGGGGCTCAGCTTCAACTTTAAAGACTGGACTCTGGACGCCTACAGGCGGGTGCTGGAAAATGACATGATCTGGCGCGGGTTTGCCAATTCTTTCTTCTACTCGGCTGCATTTACCGTGATCTCTGTGTTCGTTACACTGCTGGCGGCATATCCGATGTCAAAGAAGGAATTTGTGGGACGGAACTTCTTCAATGTGATCTTTGTGATCACAATGTTCTTCGGAGGAGGCATGATCCCTACCTTCATTCTGATCAATAACCTGCATATGGTCAATACGGTCTGGGCGATCCTGCTTCCGGGTGCCTTCAATGTGTGGAACATGATTCTGGCAAGGACCTACTTCCAGTCTATACCGGGAGAGCTTAGAGAAGCTTCCTCTCTGGACGGGGCGAGCGAGGTGCAGCACTTCTTCAGGATCATGATGCCGGTGTGCAAGCCGATCATCGCAGTGCTGGCGCTCTGGTCTTTCGTGGGAATGTGGAACAGCTATTTTGACGCCATGATCTACCTGAACGATGCGAACATGCAGCCGCTGCAGCTTGTGCTCCGGTCCATCCTCGTGCAGAACACGCCCCAGCCGGGCATGATCGCGGATATCCAGAGCACGGCGGAGATGGCGAAGGTAGCGGAACTTCTGAAATACGCGACGATCGTTGTATCGAGCCTTCCGCTGCTGATTATGTACCCGTTCTTCCAGAAATATTTTGACAAGGGAATCATGGTAGGTTCCGTAAAAGGTTAGGAGGCTGAGAAAGGATGAAAAAGAGAATCAAGAGACTGACCGGACTTGGATTGTCCCTTATATTAACGCTGTCCCTGTTCGGATGCAGCAGCGGCAATGCGCAGACTGCCGACACAGACCCGGATACTCCCATCGAGGAAGTCACATTCCCGCTGGAAGAGACGAAAGAGCTTTCCTTTATCACAAGCGCTCCGGCGACGACAACGCAGGAGCCTAATGAGAAGCTGATCTTCCAGAGACTGGAGGAGCAGACCAATGTACATATCGACTGGACCTGCTTTGTGGACGATCAGTTTGCGGATAAGAAAAACCTTGCCCTGGCACAGTTCGGAAACCTTCCGGACGGACTGTTTACGGCGGGCATGAGCGACTATGACCTGCTGCGATATGCGAAACAGGGGATCATCATCCCTCTGGAAAACCTGATCGATAAATATATGCCGAACCTTCAGGCTGTATTTGAGAAATACCCGGAGTACCGGACCATGGTCACTGCTCCCGACGGACATATCTATTCCTTCCCCTGGATTGAGCAGCTCGGAGAGGGGAAGGAAGCGATCCAGGCCATCGGAGACATTCCCTATATTAATAAGAAATGGCTGGATTTCCTTGGACTGGAGGTGCCGACGACCACGGACGAGCTGGAGCAGGTGCTGATCGCCTTCCGTGACAATGCGGACGCGCTTGAGGAAGAATTTGACATTGAGGGCGATGTGATCCCCATGTCCTTTATCATCAACAACGGCGACCAGGATCCGGCGATCCTGATCAATGGATTCGGGGAAGGCTACGGGGATACCGGAGACCACTTTGCCGTGACAGACGATGGCGAGGTCATCTATACAACAGTGCAGGAAGGCTACAAGGAGGGGATCGAGTGGCTCCATTCCCTGGTAGAGCAGGATCTTGTAGATCCCGAAGCATTTACCCAGGAGTGGTCCACCTATGTGGCGAAGGGGAAGAACCACAGATACGGTCTTTGCTTTACATGGGATATCGCCAATATCGACAACTATGAAGATTACGTGATGATGCCTGCCCTGGCGGGACCGGACGGCCTTGTCAATATCACAAGGCAGAACGGAAGTGAGACAAGCGGATTTGACAGAGGAAGATGCGTCCTGACGACGAGCTGCCGGGATACGGCGCTTGCCGCTGCATGGATCGACCAGATGTACGCCCCGCTCCAGTCCGTCCAGAACAACTGGGGAACTTACGGAGAAGAGGGGGCGGACAATATTTTCGAGATGAGCACGAACGCAGAGGGCGGCGAGATGCTCAAACACCTGGATCTGGGCGATGCTTCACCGGTAGAGGTGAGACAGGCACAGTCCGTAAACGGACCGCTTGCCGTGCTGAACGACTATTATGACGTTTATGTGACACAGCCGGATGATGCAAAGTGGCGCCTGGATAACATGCATGAGACTTACCTGAAAGATATGAACAGCAAATATGTGTATCCGAACGTGTTCATGAGCATCGACGATACCAACAGGGTGTCACAGCTGGATACAGACATTAAAAAATACGCTGAGCAGAAAAAGGCAGACTGGATCTTAAACGGCGGCATTGAGGAAGAGTGGGACTCCTATCTCCAGAGGATGGAAGACTACGGACTTTCAGAATATCTTGCCATCAAGCAGAAATACTTTGACCAGTATCAGGAGTCCCTGGCAGAGATGGACGAAACTGCATCTGCGGAGGCATCAATAGGAAATTAAATGAAAGAAAGGAACAGGTTGAATATGACAAGTCAGACACTGCGTGAAGCGAGAAAATACGAAGAAGCTTCTGAAAAAATGATAAAGAAAGAGGAACGCCCGGAGT
>DWUT01000313.1 GCA_019120615.1 Candidatus Mediterraneibacter norfolkensis | reverse complement strand
GACGGCGCGGAAGCGGTCTCGGCGGCGGCCACGACGAGAGGGAGCAGACACTGAATCAGCTCCTTGTGGAGATGGACGGATTCGGAGTGAACGAAGGCATCATCGTGATGGCGGCGACCAACAGGAAGGATATCCTTGACCCTGCGATTCTCAGGCCGGGGCGCTTTGACCGCAACGTCATTGTCGGCCGTCCGGACGTGGGCGGAAGAGAGGAAATCCTCCGGGTACATGCGAAGAACAAGCCTCTGGCGGACGATGTGGATCTCAGGCAGATCGCACAGACCACATCCGGATTTACGGGCGCGGATCTGGAAAATCTTCTGAATGAGGCGGCGATCATCGCGGCGAAGGATAACAGAGCTTTTCTGAAACAGTCTGATATCAGACATGCGTTTGTAAAAGTGGGGATTGGCTCGGAGAAGAAGAGCCGGATCGTATCGGAGAAAGAACGCCGAATCACAGCTTACCATGAGGCAGGGCACGCGATCCTGTTCCATGTCCTTCCGGATGTGGGACCGGTGTACAGTGTCTCCATCATCCCGACAGGAGGAGCCGGCGGATATACCATGCCGCTGCCGGAAAATGATGACATGTTCAACACCAAAGGACATATGCTCCAGGAGATTACAGTATCTCTGGGAGGACGTGTCGCCGAGGAAGAGATTTTTGACGATATCACCACAGGAGCGTCCCAGGACATCAAGCAGGCGACGGCGATTGCAAGATCCATGATCACGAAGTTCGGTATGTCCGAGAGGCTGGGTCTGATCAATTATGACAATGACAGTGATGAAGTGTTCATCGGACGTGATTTCGGGCACACATCGCGGGGGTATGGCGAGAAAGTCGCAGGCACCATCGATGAGGAAGTGAAACGTATCATTGACGAGTGCTATCTGAAAGCGCGGGCGATCATCAAAGAGCATCATGCTGTGCTTGACGCATGTGCACAGCTGCTGCTTGAAAAAGAGAAAATAACAAGAAGCGAATTCGAAGCACTGTTCGAGAGCAATGGAGCGGAGGCATAAAGTCATCCGCTCTTCATGCTTTTTGCCGGATTATGTTTCGATCAGTGCACCGTTCGTTAAATAACTGAACTGGTATAGCTATTTGCAAAACGGTGTACAAGCAGAAGGAGGCTTGAATTTATGAACAGAGATGCACTGTTCTGTGACGGTACGCAGGATTATGTAATTCCGGCAGAACCCGAAGTAAATGAGAAGATCACACTGCGGTTCCGGACCGCTCACAATGACGTGGAGGAAGTGAATATCCTGGCAGGAGGACGAAATTACTCCATGTGGAAGATGAGTTCCAGAGGGGGCTTTGATTACTATCAGATAGAATGTCAGCTCGGCATGGAACCCTTCCGGTATTCGTTTGAGATTAAGAAAGGCGATCAGATCTGCTATTTTAACAGGTGCGGTGTTTCGGATCATGTAGAGACGTATTATGATTTTATTATTGTGCCGGGATTTTCCACTCCTGAATGGGCAAAGGGCGCGGTTATGTACCAGATCTTTGTGGACCGGTTCTATAATGGGGATCCGACCAATGATGTGGAAAACGGAGAATATATCTATATCGGCGCTCCGAGCACAAAGGTCGAGGACTGGAACCAGCCGCCGGCAGCACTGGATATCAGGAATTTTTACGGCGGAGACCTGCAGGGAGTAATGGATAAGCTGGATTATCTGCAGGATCTGGGAGTGGAAGTGATCTACTTCAATCCGCTGTTTGTCTCACCCTCGAACCACAAGTATGATATTCAGGATTATGACTATATCGATCCCCATTACGGAAAGATCGTAGAGGACGGAGGAGAGAACCTGCCCGAGGGAACTCAGGACAACATCCATGCGACGAAATATCAGAAGAGGACAGGGGACATCCGGAATCTGGAGGCCAGTAATGAACTGTTTGCACATCTGGTGGAAGAGATGCATAAGCGGGGTATGAGGGTTATCCTTGACGGCGTGTTCAACCACTGTGGTTCCTTTAATAAATGGATGGACCGGGAGCGGATCTATGAAAACCAGCCGGATTATCCGAAGGGAGCATTTATCAGCGAGGACAGTCCGTACCACGATTTCTTCCATTTTCATGATGACCGTTCAGAGGCGTGGCCATATAATACAAGCTATGACTCCTGGTGGGGAAATGACACGCTTCCGAAGCTCTCCTATGAGGATTCTCCAGAGCTGGAGCAATATATCATGGATATTGGAAAGAAATGGGTTTCTCCACCTTATAATGTAGACGGTTGGCGGCTTGACGTTGCGGCGGATCTGGGATGCAGCAACGAATATAACCATATGTTCTGGAAACGGTTCCGGAAAGAGGTCAAGAGCGCGAATCCGGATGCCCTGATCCTTGCGGAGCATTATGGGGATCCGGGAGACTGGCTCCAGGGAGACGAGTGGGACAGCGTCATGAATTATGATGCATTTATGGAGCCGCTGACCTGGTTCCTGACCGGAATGGAGAAACACAGCGACGAGCGCAGGACGGATCTTTGGGGGAATGCGGATAATTTTGTCGGGGCCATGAGGCATTTTATGGCAAGTATGCTTACGCCCTCCCTCCAGGTTGCGATGAACGAGCTGTCAAACCATGACCATTCCAGATTCCTCACCCGGACAAACCATATTGTGGGAAGAGCGGAGCACGTGGGAGCAAAGGCAGCGGAGGAAGGCATCAACCATGCGGTGATGAGAGAAGCTGTGGCGGTGCAGATGACATGGGTCGGCGCGCCTACGATCTACTATGGCGATGAGGCCGGGCTGTGCGGTTTCACAGACCCGGATAACAGAAGGACTTACCCGTGGGGAAAGGAAGATAAAGAACTTCTTGCGTTCCATAAGGAGATGATCCGGATACATAAGGAGGAGAAACCTCTGAGGAAGGGCTCGATCAAGCTGCTTGTCGGAGAGAGCAATCTACTGGCATACGGCAGATTCCAGGGAGATGAGCAGATCGTGGTCGTGCTCAACAACAGCAAAGAACTCAAGGAAGTAACGGTTCCGGTATGGCTGGTCGGCGTTCCGAGATCAGGGAGGATGAAACGTCTGATCTATTCCTACGAGAACGGGTATACGACTGACTATGACGAATATATCGTTGAAAACGGAGAACTTGTCCTGAATATGGGAAGACACTCCGTAATCGTGCTGAAACCCATTGATGTTCCGTGGCTGCACTAAATCATCAGACAGGAGAGGAATTATGTCAAAAAAAATAGCAGTTATCAATGACCTGTCAGGATTCGGAAGATGCTCTCTGACAGCGGCAATCTCGGTGATCGCTGCGATGGGAGTTCAGCCGTGCCCTCTTCCGACGGCGATCCTGAGCGGACAGACCGGGTATCCCAGTTATTTCTGTGATGATTATACAGACCGGATGGGAAAGATCCGGAAGGAATGGGAAAAGATGGATGTATCCTTCGACGGTATATACACAGGGTTTATGTCGGAGAGCAGCCAGATTGATGAAGTGTTCCGCTGTTTGGATTCGTTTTATAAAAAGAAAACGTTTCTTCTGGTGGATCCTGTCATGGGCGACGACGGAAAGGGCTTCGATATCTTTACTCCGGAGCTGCGGAGAATGATGCGGGAGCTGGCGTTGAGAGCGGATATCATCACACCGAACCTGACTGAACTGTGCATGCTCACGGATACGGACTACCGGATGATCGAACAGATGACGGATGAGAAGCATCTGCTGACCGTGATCGAGCAGATGGCGAGAAATATGATCGCGAAAGGTCCGAAAGAGATCGTAGTGACCGGGATCCGCTTCCGGGACAGCGAAGATGGCGTGCAGAAGATGGGAAATCTGGCGGTGACAAAGAAGAAATCAGATCTGGCCGCGTTTCCGTTCGTGGGAGAGAGCTATTCCGGGACCGGCGACCTGTTCGCCTCCGCTGTTGCCGGTGGAAAGGCGCGAGGGGACAGCCTGGACGAGATCATGAAGACCGCGGGTAGGATGATTGAGCTTGCGCTGGAGGATTCCGTCAGGGAAGGAGTTCCGAGGAACGACGGAGTCAATTATGAGAAGTATCTGTGGATGCTGACGGATAAAGAGAAAAACAGTCGGTAATGAGCCTATGGTCTAAGCCGCTATAAAAAATGGAATAGAAAACCCCGGAGCCTGCCAGCTCCGGGGTTTTCGCTGTCGCTTGTAATGGACAACTTCTATCTTTCAGCCGGTAACCTGTTTTATTTCGTCAGCACTTCCACGCCGTCTTCCTTTACCAGAACCATATACTCGATCTGAGCGGAAAGTCCGTCGTCGATCGTGTACACGGTCCAGTTATTGTCCTCGTCCACGAAGAAGTCGGGACTGCCCTCATTGATCATGGGCTCGATGGTGAACATCATGCCCGGGACAAGAAGCATCTCGCTTCCTTTGGGGGTGACGTAGCTGACGAAGGGATCTTCGTGGAACTCCAGTCCGATGCCGTGTCCGCCGATCTCCTCCACTACGGAATATCCGTTTGCCTTTGCGTGAGTGTTGATGGCATCGGCAATATCACCCAGGTGTCCCCAGGGTTTCGCCGCCGCGAGTCCCAGTTCCACGCATTCCTCTGTGACACGGATGAGACGTTCGGCGCGGTCTGAGATCTTTCCCATCTTGAACATGCGGGAGGCGTCGGAAAAATATCCGTCCAGGATCGTGGAGACGTCCACGTTGATGATGTCCCCTTCCTGGAGGATGATGTTCTCGTCCGGGATGCCGTGGCAGATCTCGTTATTGATGGAAGTGCATACGCTCTTCGGGAATCCCTGGTAATCCAGCGGGGCCGGGATCCCGCCGTGTTCTGTTGTGAAGCGGTAGACGATCTCGTCGATTTCAGCTGTGCTCATCCCGATATGGATGTGTTTTGCAACCTCGTCAAGCACTGCGGTATTGAGCGCGGCGCTCTTTTTGATCATCTCGATCTGATGAGGCGTCTTCAGCAGCTTTCTTGTCGGGACGATCTCGCCTTTCTCGGCGTGAAGCATCATTTTCTCTTCGATGGGCATGTGGCATTTTTTATATTTTTTGCCGCTGCCGCACCAGCAAAGGTCATTTCTTTCCATGAATTACATCTCCTCTTTTCAATATTTTAAATATAGATATGATTCCGTATCAGTCAGAACTGATGGATAAACAGTCCGCTCCGCAGCTTTGGCTCGAACCAGGTGGACTTTGGTGGCATGAGCATGCCGGAATCAGCCACCCTCATGAGTTCGTCCATGGAAGTCGGATACATGGAAAAGGCGATCCCTCCGGTGAGGTCTGCCCGTTTTTCCAGTTCTCTCAGTCCCCGGATCCCGCCGATGAAAGAAATGCGGGAATCCGTCTTCGGATCATGGATACCGAGCAGCGGGGACAATATCCGATCCTGCAGGATTGACACATCAAGGCCTTTCACAGGATCATCGGAACAGACTTCGGGTCTCGCCGTGAGCCTGAGCCAGCACCCGCCGTGGTACGCGCCGAAGTCCCCTTTCTTTTCGGGGCGAAACGGCGTGGATCCGATCTTTTCGATCTCAAACGTATTTTCCACGATATCAAGGATTTTGTCAAATGTATATCCGTTCAGATCAGCGACTACCCGGTTGTAATCATAGATCTTGAGTTCATCGGAAGGGAAGAGGACGGAAAGAAAGAAATTATATTCTTCATTTCCCGAAAAGCCCGGATCTTCCGCTCTTCGTTTCAGGCACACCTTTACGGCGGAGGCAGCTCTGTGGTGCCCGTCTGCGATATAGAGATGCGGGATACGGGAAAACAGATAAGAAATATTCTCGATATCTTCTGCGCTGTCAATGCGCCAGACGCAGTGCCGGATCTCGTCATCGCCGGTGAAATCATAGAGGGGAGCGCCCTCCTGTACTTTTCGCAGGATCGTCCGGACTGCCTCGTCAGGCCTGTAGGAGAGAAAGATCGGACCGGTCTGCGCGCTGCATGTATCGATATGGCGGAACCGATCCCGTTCTTTTGCCTCAAGAGTATTCTCATGTTTCAGGATCACTCCCCCTGTATAATCGTCCACAGAGGCACAGCCCACGAGACCGGTCTGGGTACGTCCGTCCATGGTGAGCGAATAGATATAATAGCAGGGAGCTGCCTCCTTGAGAAAGGAGCCGTCGGAGATCATCTGCTCCAGAATATCCCGGGCTTTCTCATAGACTTCCGCAGAATACATGTCCGTTTCCTCGGGAAACTGGGTCTCTGCCCGGTCGATCTTTAAGAAGGACAGAGGTTCCTGCTCTACGATACGACGGGCTTCCGCACTGCTGTAGACATCATAGGGAAGAGCGGCGATATGGGAGGCCAGTCGCTCATCGGACGGTCGGACGGCCTGAAACGGTCGGATAATACTCATGTTAAACTCCTTTGAGATAAATATTTTCGCATTACGGTCCACACCTGACAGCTGCTGCATACAGTGTGAACTGTAACCATTCTAGCACAGAATAAGTGAAAAAGATATATCTGATGCTTGCCCAACAGGAAAAAATATAGTACCATTAAGGTTCAGAGGAGTGATATACATATGTTATACTGGATCGTATTGATCCTGCTGATACTCGGTATTATAGCCGTACTCGGCGGGACATTCGTGACAATAAAGAAGAACAAGGCCGAGGACGCTAGGCTTCTCAGAAGGAAAAAAGGGCGCCGTCGGGATGAAGATGATTACGATGACGAAGGGTATCCTGAAGATGATGCCTATGACGACGAGGAGGACGACTACGATGAACGTCCGAGACGGCGCAGACCACAGCGGGCTTCAGACCGGGATATGGATGAGCCGGCGCCGCGGCGTCAGAAGCGGAGAAGACAGTGGAAGATCATTATGGAGGATATCGACAGCTGGCAGAAATACAGCTTTATATTCTATGAGACCGTAGGGATCGGGAGAGGAAAAGACGGAAGCATGTTTGAGAAGTATCTCTCTCTTCCAAATGACGTCAGAGTTTCAAAAGTCCACTGTGTGATCATCCACCACGAAGATAAGCTTTATCTGAAAGATGAGGATTCCAGGAACGGAACGTTCCTGAATGGAAAGCGGATCGACCGTCCGATCGTGATCCAGCGGGACGACGTGATCGGGGTCGGAGAGACAAGGCTGGAGATCCAGAGGATATTGAGGGAAAGTGAATGAAAAGAAAGCCACAGGATTCCATCGAATGGATGATAGTTCCAGGATGATCCCGTGGCTTTCTTTGCGATATTGTGCGTCTCAGTCGTCAGCAGCCAGATATTTCATAAATATCCCGTATGGCTCCAGCGTGAAGGTATGGGTCTGCCCGGCCGCGGGTACAGACGTTTCCTGGAAGTCTCCGGTATTATTTATGACGACAAGTGTCTGACTGTCAGGATAAAAAGCGCATTCTGTGTATGGGTTGTCGGTTATGAAATCCTCGTCGTAAGCCTCCTTTGCACCATATAGGATCAGGTTCATGAGCATTCTGGTATTTTCCGGACCTGTTTCAAAGGAAGCAAGATAGATGCCGGTTCCTGATCCGAAAGAGTGTGCTGTAACGGAAGGAAGACCGTTCTCGGCCATAAGGACAGTGGCATCTCCGTTGGTCAGGAAGATATTCTTCCGGGAGTGTACATAGCTGCCTTTGGGAAAGAGTCCGTCCGGAGCAGAAACGTCAAAAGCCCATTTTCCATGGCATATCCTGTCGCCGGTATCCTCGTCAATCCCGAGTACATGCGCCATACGGAAATAAGAATCATAACCGCTGGCCGCCGATGGCTCGTTTACTCCGATGAAGGTTCCGCCGTTGTATACCCACCCGGTAATGATGCGGAGCACTTCTTCGTCGTTCCACGCGTCGCCGCCGCTCCAGGCAGTGCCGGCGGCTCCGGCATTGATCAGAACATCCGTATCTTTCAGAACTCCGTTTTTAATGTCATTGAAATCATAAAAACGGACATCAAAGGGCAGTCCGGAAAGACTTTCGTTTATATGGATCAGATCATGCATATATGTTTCATGAAAATGCCCGGATAAGGTCCACGAACGCAGAACACCCCAGTAGTGGAGCACTGCTACACGAGGGCGGAGTACAGAGGGGGTGCCCTTCGAATGAAGATCTTTGATGGTGCGGAATTCATCGGCAATCTGGGCAATGTATTCCACAAAATCAGGTGACTGCTCCACAAGGTGGAGATAGCCGCCCAGACCGATCCTGTCGATCGGGGCTCTCAGGATGGCACGGCGCACTGCAGTCCAGTATTTCTGTGCCTCACCCTTTGGATCTCCTCCTTCAAGGAAAGTGGGTGAGCCGTCCGCGCCTGTGGGGAACAGATACGGATGCAGCCGGAGTTCATGCGTTTCTGCGGGAACTCCGCTGCAAAGCCTTGTCTCATATCCACTGAAAACACATTTGATCATCCCGTCAAATCCGAATTCCCGGAATCTGCCGTTATAAGGTTCAATCCCAACCCAGCTGTCATCGTAGAAAACATAAGCTTTTTTTCCATAGTCATGTACGATCTGTACAAGTTTTTTTCCAAAAGAAATGACAAAGTCGTTTATAAAATCCATCCAGTCCCGTTTTTTCCTGTCTGCTGGCATATGTGTTACATGAAACTTTCCTTTATTCACAAAGTCCTCAGCATTCAGAGAATATCCGTAGGTTTTTCTGAACTGATCCAGTGCCAGGGGACTTACGGTAAAGTCATATGATGCCCAGTCAGTAAAAATATTTCTGCAGCGTTCGCTGCTGCCCCAGATCCAGACAAAATTGTAGAACATGGAAGTAAAACGGACCACAGTTGTGTGCGGATGCTCTTCACACCAGCTTCGGAGCCACTCTGTGAGGTAATCCTGAACTTCCGGATATCTGGGGTCGATCTGCATCAGATGTTCAGAATCCCAATGGTTTGTCGTGTGATTGTACATTGAGATTTCCTCCCAGATCCTCCAGGCGAGAAAGGCGACCGTATAAGTATGCCAGGGGGTGATGCCTTTCAGGACAACAATCCCGTTTGAGGGCTGATATTCCCAGTTTTCACGCGGAATTTCAGTGTTTGTGGTTCGATCAAAGACCTGCCAGTAACGCAGCGCGTCACTGCTGTCGTTCACAGAAAACTGCTGGTCAAAGTAATCTTCCATCAGATCTATATCCAGAGTATCTGAAACAGCGGTATGGGGATGAGTTATGAGAAAGGTCTGCTGGAGCTTATCCAGGTTCTTTTTTGCCCACTCATTGTGATCCCGGATCAGACAGATCGTGGAATAGATTCCGTATCCTGCATTCAGGATTTCATCGGACAATTCGGTCCCGTCACTGTCCCGGATAACATCAGCGCCCCATTTTTGAGCGATTTCAAGTGTCAGTTTTTCATATCCTGCTTCTCCGGGGAGAGTAAAACTTCCCGTTTTTTTGCTCATTATTCAGCCACCTCCCTGTTGCTGATCTGTTCTATTTTTTTCAGTTCCTCTTCGGAAAATTTTATGTTTTCCACTGCTTTCACATTATCGAGTATCTGACCGGGCCTGGAGACACCGGCCAGGACACTGGTTACGACTCCGTCATGAAGAACCCAGCTCAACGCCATCTCAGCGAGGGTCTGTCCTCTGTCATTCGCAATTTTATTCAGTTCTGTGATCTGGTCCAGCTTTTCCTTTGTCAGGGAGTCGCTTGTGAGAAAACGGCCATCAGTCCGCATTCTGCTGTCTTCTGGAATACCGTTCAAATAACGGTTTGTCAGAAGGCCCTGCGCCAGCGGACTGAATGCGATGATCCCTTTTTTCAGTTCCGCAGAGGCGTCTTTCAACCCGTTCTTTTCAATAGTCCGGTCAAAGATCGAGTAGCGGTTCTGGTTAATGATAAACGGGCAGTGCATATCGCGCAGGATTTTTTCCGCTTTTTTCAGAGTGGGGCCGTCATAGTTGGAAAGTCCGGCGTAAAGAGCTTTCCCTGAACGAACGGCCTGAGCCAGAGCACCCATGGTTTCTTCCAATGGAGTTTCCGGATCCATCCTGTGATGATAGAAAATATCTACATACTCGAGCCCAAGCCGATCCAGACTCTGATCAAGGCTTGCCAGAAGGTACTTCCGGCTGCCCCAGTCACCGTAGGGACCCTCCCACATGTCATATCCTGCTTTTGTGCTGATGATCAGTTCATCCCGATACGGTTTCATGTCCTCCTTTAAGATCCTGCCCAGGTTTTTCTCTGCGCTGCCCGGTACAGGACCATAATTGTTGGCAAGATCAAAATGAGTGATCCCGCTGTCAAATGCTGTAAAACAGATCTGCCGCATGTTTTCAAACGAAGCGGTGTCCCCGAAATTGTGCCAGAATCCAAGGGAAACGGCGGGGAGTTTCAGACCGCTGTGCCCGCAGCGATTATAAATCATATGATCATACCGTTTGTCTGAAGCTGTGTACATAACTATCCCTCCTGTTTATCACTATTTGTTTTCTGTGTTTCTTTCTTCTTACAGACAATTATGATACGTTTAACGGAAGCCTTCTAATCAATCATCAGATAAAACTGCGCAAAAATGATCATCTGTGGTAGAATATCGAAAAAGGAGGATCAGACAGGATGGGAAGCGGTCGGTCATATGACAAAATAACAGAATTTCGAAATTATTTTCTTCCGGAATATTTTCCGGTGCTGCTCCTGACAGGGGAACACTGGAAAATATCGGATGTACCAAGCGGGAGGCTTCATTTTCATAACTGCCTTGAGATCGGAGTCTGCCATTCGGAGAGCGGAAAAATTGAACTATATGAGGATACATTGGACTTCAGGGCGGGGGATGTTACCTGCATCCCGCAAAATGTACCGCATACAACGTACTCTGATCCGGGGAAAAAGAGCCGATGGTCGTATATCTTTTTTAATCCAAAAAAACTTTTCGCAGGCTGTATTCCGGGAGGATGGAAAAGTATCGGGATGGAGCCAGGAAATGTTCGGAAATATCAGTATATCCTTCGGGGGCGGAAGAACCGGAGAGTGCGAAGCCTTGCTCTCCAGGCGGTAAGGGAGCTGTCAGAGAAAAAAACGGGATATCAGACATGTGCGAAAGGTCTCCTGCTTGCCTTATATACAGAACTGTGCCGGATACAGAGCGAACCGGATCCGGTTGAGAAGACGGACGGATCAGGTGGCAGCCACGGCAACATGCATGTGCTGGCTCCGGCGCTGGAGTATGTGGAAAAAAACTATATGGGAGACTTTTCGATGGACTGCCTTGCCGAATTGTGCGGATTCAGTCCGGCACATTTCCGGCGGGTCTTTTCGCAGATCATGGGAATGACTCCTCTGGAATATGTCAACAGAGTGCGCGTATCAGAGGCCTGCGATCTACTCTGTGTGACTGAGATGCCGGTCCTCGAGATATCAGAGAGCACCGGATTTGGTTCGGTTTCCAGCTTTAATCGCAGTTTTCGCAGAATCACGGGGACATCTCCCCGGATTTACAGAAAGCAGATCGCAGATATTGTACTGGAGTTCAACGGATGGATGATGCCGGAAGAACTGAAGAATGAATAAAAGAAATAAATTCTGAATTTAAGAGCCGATTTCTTTATAAAAGATGTACAAAAGCTGTTTTCTTTATATTTTCGAAAGTGGGCGGGATAAGCGTCAAAATAATTCATTGCGAATGAAAATATTGGAGCGTTGAGCTTTTCACCGGTTCTGATAAAATTATCAGTAAGAAAAGGGAACGCATAAGCTGCAGATAAGAATTCCTTAGTGCACCCTGGAAATTATGGAGGTGTTTTATGAAGAAATGGTCAAAATTAACAGCTTTCGGGCTGTGCGCAGTTCTGGGTGCTTCGGCGGCTTTTGCAGGATGCGGTTCCGAGGCAGAGACAGATGAGAGCGGATCCGGCGAAGTGATACGTGTCGCGTGGTGGGGAGGAGAGTCCACCCACTCCGCTATGCAGAGTGCTCTTGACGCTTATATGGAAGCGAATCCCGGAGTGGTAATTGAAGGTGAGGGGGCTAATTACGATGGATATAAGGAAAAACTTCTTACGGAACTTGCCAGCGGAACGGCGCCGGAGCTTTTTAAAGTAGAACCGCAGTGGATCGCGGAACTGGGAGAGTCAGGGTATCTGGAAGACCTGAGTCAGCATTATGATATCCTGGACCTTTCAGAGATCGATACGACACTGATGGAGTACGGAGAGTACAATGGAGAGCAGATCGGGATTCCAACAGGATATAACGGAATGGTCTGGATTGGAAACGAAAAGCTTATGGATGAATATGGCATAGATGCGGGCACGCAGTATACGTTTGATGAGATTCTTGAACTTGGAAAAGAGATCCATGCGCAGGATCCTGAAACGTACCTGTGTTCCGTGGGACAGGCAAACTGTAATTATATACTCAGAGAGATGTTAAAGCAGAAATCCGGGAATCAGCTTGTGTCAGAAGACGCTTCCCTGGGATTTACACAGGAAGAGCTTCAGGAATGTTTTGAATGGTTTGAAGAGGCTTTTGGATCCGGAGTATTTGAACCTATGGGAGACGCCGAATTGTATGCCAATAATTTCGGGGAAAATCCACTGTGGATCTCAAATAATATTGTTGCAGAATATACCTGGCTCCCGGCTATCGTGGCATTCCGTTCTACGCTGGACAAAGATACCACCACAGTCCCGCTCTACAGTTTTACCATAGGTGAAGATGCGAAAAACGGGGCGACGAACCTCAGACCGGACGGGCTGTTTGCGGTTCCGAAAGGACTTGATGAGAGCAGGCTTGAAGAAACCTTAAAACTGGCAAAATATCTCTTTACAGATGCGGAAGCAGGCGCGCTTCTGGGGGATGCATTTAGTATCCCGAATAATGAACCCCAGCTTGAAGCGGCCAGAGAAGCAGGGAAGATCGACGATCAGATCGCGCGGGGAGCGGAGATGGCAAGTGAGACAGCCGGAATGGTTGAGAATGTCCAGAGTTCTAATGATGAGATTTCCAGTATCACAAGCGACTGGCTTGCTCAGGTGTGCTACGGAGAAGCAGACGCTTCAGATGCGGCGGCAGGATGTTATCAGGAGATGCAGAATAAAGCGGAAAGCCTGTTTGGCTGATCTTGCTTATACGGTTATTTTCGGCGGGAGGTTTTGAGGTGAAAAAAGTAAGAAAAAAGAAGCGGAACCCGGCCTGGATATATATCGCGCCCTGGATTGCAGGATTCCTTATTTTCCAGCTTTATCCGCTGGCGGCATCCCTGTTCTATTCATTTACGGATTATAGTATTGTAAAACCTGCTGTATTTACGGGACTGGATAACTATATTGAGTTGTTTACTCAGGATACGGAATTTATTGCCTCATTTGCATCTACTTTCAAGTATGTCCTGATTGCTGTTCCGTTAAAGATGGTCTTCGCCCTGCTGGTCGCTATGCTTCTGGCAAAAGGCATAAAGGGAATCAATGTGTTCAGGACAATGTACTATCTGCCTTCCATTATGGGAGGCAGTGTAGGGATCGCGATCGTGTGGAAAGCTTTGTTTATGGGAAACGGGGGTATCCTGAACAGTATTCTGGCTGTATTCGGGATAGAAGGGGTCAACTGGCTCGGTTCTCCTGAATATGCGATCTATACGCTGATCCTGCTCACAGTATGGCAGTTTGGAGCCACAATGGTTATTTTTCTGGCGGCTCTCCAACAGGTGCCGGGGGAACTGTATGAAGTTGCGAGAGTTGAGGGGGCGAATAAAATTCAGACATTTTTTAAAGTGACGCTTCCGAGTATATCGTCCATTATCCAGTTTAACCTGATCATGGTGATCATATCTACATTCCAGGATTTTACGGGGCCGTCGATCGTGACGAACGGAGGTCCGCTGGAATCAACATATTTTGTTGCTCTGAAACTTTATACGGATGCTTTCAGTTATCAGAAAATGGGATATGCCTGTGCACTTTCCTGGGTGCTGTTTGCTGTGATCATAGCGATAACGGCGATTATTTTTAAGACTTCAAAGTATTGGGTTCACTATTCAGATGGAGGAGACAGCTTTGTATAGGAAGAGAAATATCATATTGAAATATTTTTTTCTGACGGTGCTGCTGTTGATCATGCTATATCCCATATTCTGGCTTGTGGGTGCATCTATGAAAGAAAGCGGAGAAATATTCGGAAACCCGTCGATTCTGCCGGATGCATTTGATCTCTCAGGCTATAAGAGAGCGCTGGAGGGAATCAGCGGGGTCAGCATGGCGCAGTTTATGGGGAACAGTCTGGTCCTTACTACGATAAATGTACTGGTGACAGTGGCTTCGAGCTGCTTTATTGCATATGGATTTGCAAGATTTGATTTCAAAGGGAAAAAACTGTTTTTTATATTGATGATCGGGACAATGATGCTGCCAAATGCGGTGTTGATCATTCCCAGATATATGGTTTTTAATCAGCTTCACTGGCTGAACAGTTATCTTACATTCTGGGCGCCCAGCCTGCTTGGAGTAAACTCTTTTAATATCTATATGATGATCCAGTTCTACCGGGGTATCCCGAAAGAACTGGATGAGGCAGCTAAACTGGATGGATGCGGGAGTTTCCAGATCCTTGTCCGGATCATCCTTCCGCTGAGCAAACCGGCGGTCATGTCCATCGGAGTCCTGCAGTTTTTGTGGACCTGGAACGATTATTTCAACAGTCTGATATACATAAATAAAGTATCAAAATATCCGGTGTCTATCGGATTACAGCTCATGCTGGGCTACAATTCGGTCACTGACTGGCAGAAAGTACTGGCGGCCGGGTTCATGAGCATCATCCCGTGCGTGATCGTTTATGCGGCGCTTCAGAAGTATCTTGTTCAGGGGACGGTGACGGCGGGGCTGAAAGGATGACAGAGATCTGTACGGTTGTCCCCTGCATATACGTACTGCTGATGTTGAGCTGATATTGGTCATTATATTGGATCAGAAGACGCCGGTGGATGTTCGGAAGACCGATGTGAGTGGAGATATCCTCTGAGGGATGACCTTTTATAGAGTCCAATCGTTTTTTCAGGCTGTCCAGTTCATCCACTGTCATACCCCGTCCGCTGTCTTCGACACGGATGATGAGGCGGCCGTTTCGATAAGAAATGGAAATCCGGATGCTTCCCCTGCCCTCTTTGCGGAGGATCCCATGTGAATAGGCATTTTCGATAAGGGGCTGTAATATCATCTTGGGAATATGGCAGGAGGATGTTTCGGGAGAGTAATCCCACATTATATCTGCTTTTTCAGGATATCTGATGGCCATAATGGCGAGATAATGCTTTGTATTATCAATTTCATCCTGAATAAGGACCGGCTGATTTGACAGCTGCATGGAATAGTGCAGAATGCAGGAAAGCTCCCTGAGCATATAGTTTACGCTGTTCGGACTGCCGGTCAGGCTGATCGCTTTCCAGTTTATATTTTCAAGTGTGTTGAACAGAAAGTGAGGACTGATCTGTGACTGCAGTGCAAGTGCCTCCATCAGACGTGACTGATAGGCGCTTTTTTCCGCAGCGGCTTCAAGCTGTGTATGGGACACATAGGTCTTGATTATATTCTGGATGATAAAATGATATTGATTATGCTTAAAAGATGTAATGTCCGGAAGCGGGCGTCCTTTGGAAAAGCAATCCAGCATATCGATGATATTATGGACATTGCGGATATTATCCCTCGTTACAAAAAAAGAGATGACTCCGGCCAGGATCATGGCTCCGAGGATAGCCAAAAGCAGAATGTTCCTTACCTGGAAGGCGAGTTTGTACACGGAGATACGGGGAATGAAACTGACATAGGAAAGTCCGCACAGATTTTCACTGCTTTTGTAAATAATATAATCATTTCTTTCAGACAGTCCGGCATCGGAAGGAACGAGCGGAAGCAGAGTTCGGGCTGATGAAAGATCAGAGGATGCGATAATATTACGGTTGTTGTCAATAAGAAAAGAGATCTGACCTTCATACGTAGAAAAACTTTGAAGCCGTGAGGTAATATAGGAAGCATTATAGTTGACGGTGACATACCCGCGTTTAGAGGACATAAGTTTATTTATGGTGATGACTTCCCGGGAAGAAGAAGCACTGAGCTGTTTGATGCGTCTTGCGCACCACAGTGATCCGGAACTTTGATCCTGAAGATCCATGATCTGATGGTCGGGAAATATATCAGTGACCTGTATTCCTGTTTCAGAAGTGAATATACGGGAACCGTAGCCGGAAAGACGGATATAGATCGAGTCAATATCCTGCCGTGAAGAGACTGTGGAAACAAGCGTATCGAACAGAAGGGCAGCACTTTTGCCCGACTGGTATGTGAGAGGTGTGTCACTAAGAACCCTCTCAAGGATCGGCACAGCCTGGCTCCCTGAGTTGAAAAGATAGTCTACAGAGTCGATTTCATCAAAAAGGCGCTAGATAGACTCCGCATTATTAGTCTCAGTGACACTCAGTTCTGAAGAAAGCGCTTCGTTTGTCTGGCGGTTTACAAGGAATATAGAGATGAGTCCCAGCAGAAGAAGCGGGGTGACGAGCGCCAGCATATATTGGATAAATGTATGGATAAATAATTTTCTGGTCATAAATTTTTCCCTTTTCTGTATTCTGTAGGAGTCATATGATAATAAGATTTGAATACTCTGGCAAAATTGGATACATTGCTGTAACCCAGCATCTCCGCGATATCTGAAGAACTCAAAGATACATCTGCAAGGAGCTGGCGGGCGCGTTCCATTTTAACCTGCAGGACGTAATCAGAGAAATTCTGGCCGGTATACTCCTTGAAATAAGTGCTGAAATAACTCGGATTAAAGCCGACGTTTAACGCGGCAGAGATATAGGTTACATCCGCAAGATGCGCCCGGATATATTTTTTTGACTGTTCAATGACTTTTTCCGGATAAGACATTGGAACTGAGGACTCGGAATTTCCTTTATTGCTGTCGAGTTCGGCTTTTACTTTTTCGAAAACGGTCTGGATGGATTCATAATCAGTAGGTTTGAGAATATAATCAAAAACCTTATACTTCAGGGCGCCGCGGGCAAAAGAGAACTCCTGGTATCCGCTCAGAAAAACAACGATCGTAGGAATGCTGTGTTCATAAACGTATTTTGCAATCTCAATGCCGGAAAGATCTGGCAGGCAGATATCGGTGAGAAGCACGTCCGGCGGATCCTTTTCCAGGCATTGGATAGTCTCATTTCCGCTGCTGCACTGCTGTACAACCTGAAAGCCGATAGAATTCCACGGAAAAAGGCTGCATATATTGTTGCGTATCTCAAATTCATCGTCGGTAACGACCAGTGTGTACATATACTTTAACCCCGCTTTCCATGTTTAGACTTGATTTAAATATATCAAAAGCAATTTTATAATGCAAATTTGTATGACATATATCCAGCGCCAAAGAATAAATATTGAAAATACGAATTTTACATC
>DWUT01000312.1 GCA_019120615.1 Candidatus Mediterraneibacter norfolkensis | reverse complement strand
TGGAAGAAGGGCGCAAAAATTTAGCGAATACAGATAATAGGGTGGACTTTATCGTTACTCATTGCGGTGCTACAAGCAGCACATTATTGTATTCTCTTGGTGAATATAAACCAGATGTTCTGACAGATTATCTGGAAGAAATCAGACAGAAGGCTGTCTTTAAAAAGTGGTTTATGGGGCACTACCACGATAACTATGCTATTAATGATAAAGAAATTATTATATATGAACAGATTGTGAGGATCGCGTAACAATCAGCGGTTGTCTGCGAAAACCAAAAAAAGAAAAAGCGTCGAAACCACTATAAGAATCAGGCTTCAACGCTTTTTAAATGAGAGCGACAGACGGGGCTCGAACCCGCGACCCCGACCTTGGCAAGGTCGTACTCTACCAACTGAGCCACTGTCGCATTTGTTGTGTTCCGTTGACCGGAACAATAAGTACTATACTATACCTTTTTTAAAATGTCAACAACTTTTTCAAAAAACTTTTAAAAAAATTTGATGTCCTGATTTTCCTTCCCATTCTTGTCATTTATCACGATTTGTAATATACTATCCGAAGCAGGAAATCTCAAACTTTTTCATATAAGGAGCGAAAAAAATGAAGTTTATATACCCTGCGGTTTTCCGCAAAAAACAGGATGGCGGATACGATGCCTGGTTCCCGGATCTGGAGTGCTGTGAAGCTTCCGGCGAGACACTGGAAGACGCCATCGACAATGCAAACGAAGCATGCCGCAACTGGATCACAGTTGAGCTCGATGAGGAAGAGCCTCTTCTCCCCTATGTGTCCGAAGTGGAAGACATTGAGACCGAGGAAGGGGATATCGTCCGGAATATTTCTGTAAACATCCGGTTCTATGAAGGATGGGACGAATAATTTTCTGTTCGTATACTGTCTGAAAAAATCCAGACGCCGCAGGATCATCTGCTGACAGTGATCCTGCGGCGTCTTTACATTTCTGATTATTATCCAGAAAGGTCATTTCTGAAACTTTACTGTTCCTTTTCCGGCTGCACCTTTACTTCTAGCCCCAGTTCTTCCAGCTGCTTGTCATCCGCCGGTGTTGGCGCCTCTGTCATCAGACAGGATGCGTCCTTGATCTTCGGGAACGCGATCACATCGCGGATGCTGTCCTGTTTTGCCATGAGCATGACAAGACGGTCAAGTCCGTAAGCGAGTCCTGCGTGCGGCGGGACTCCGTACTTAAACGCGTCAAGCAGGAACCCGAACTGGCTGTGAGCCTGCTCCTTCGTAAATCCAAGAGCCTCAAACATCTTCTCCTGGATATCATCCTGATGGATCCTGACGCTTCCGCCGCCGATCTCATTTCCATTGAGGACGATATCGTACGCCTTTGCGCGTACTTTCCCCAGTTCTCCTTTTTCCAGAAGCGGAAGATCCTCTTCCATCGGCATGGTAAACGGATGGTGCATCGCCAGATAGCGGTTCTGCTCGTCGCTCCACTCAAACTGCGGGAACTCTGTAATCCAGACGAAACGGTATTCGTCTTTATTCAGGAGTTCAAGCTGTTTTGCCAGTTCGACACGCAGTGCGCCCAGAGAATCCCATACCACCTTGTTCTTATCCGCCGCAAACAGGAGCAGGTCCCCCGGCTCTCCATTCATGGCGCTGATCAGCGCTGCCATCTCCTCTTCACTCATGAACTTCGCGAAGGATGATTTTACTGTGCCGTCCTCCTGGATCGCAATATATGCCAGGCCCTTTGCGCCGTAGTCTTTCACAAATGCAGTCAGCTTGTCGATCTTCTTTCTCGGCATGCCGCCCTGTCCTTTTGCATTGATACCGCGGACGCTGCCGCCGTTTTCAATCGCGCCGGTAAACACTCCGAAGCCACAGTTTTTCACCACATCGGTCACATTGGTCAGCTCCATACCAAACCGGAGCTCCGGCTTGTCGGAACCGAAGCGGTCCATTGCCTCCTGCCAGGTCATTCTCTGGATCGGAAGCTGCACGTCCACATCCAGCACTTCCTTGAACAGTTTTGCAAGATATCTCTCATTTACATCGATCACGTCGTCTACGTCAACAAAGGACAGCTCCATATCGATCTGAGTAAATTCCGGCTGTCTGTCCGCGCGCAGATCCTCGTCGCGGAAACATCTCGCAATCTGGATATAACGGTCGAATCCCGAACACATCAGAAGCTGCTTATACAGCTGCGGAGACTGGGGAAGTCCGTAGAAGCTTCCCGGATGGATCCGGCTCGGGACGAGGTAATCTCTGGCTCCCTCCGGTGTTGTCTTGCCCAGCATGGGTGTCTCGATCTCGATGAATCCTTCTTCTGTGAAGAACTGACGTGTCAGAGTCATGACCTGGCTCTTCATCATCAGATTTCTCTGAAGATCCGGTCTTCTCAGGTCAAGATAACGATATTTCAGACGTACTTCTTCTTTTGTCTTTGAATTTTCTTCCACCTGGAACGGCGGTGTGAGCGAAACGGACAGGATCCTCAGTTCACTCGGAATGATCTCAATCTCTCCTGTGGCGATCTTGTCGTTTACCGCGCCGGAACGTCTTGCCACAGTTCCCACAAATGCCACTACATACTCAGAGCGGAGGGAAGCCGCCTTCTCAAGGAGTGCCGGATCTGTCTTTCCTTCCTCGCAGACCACCTGGATGATCCCGGAGCGGTCGCGGACGTCCACGAACACCAGTCCGCCCTTGTTTCTGTTCTTCTGCACCCAGCCCATGATAGTCACTGTCTCGCCTACATTCGCAGCAGACAGCTCACCGCACCGGTGCGTCCTCTTTAATCCCTGCATTGATTCAGCCATGGTATACCTCTCTTTCCTCAGGAGGTGCCGTGTACTTTGTCGAAGGTACACGGCACCTCACGCAACTAACTGTCTGAATAGTTTACAAACTCTCCACAGAATCTCGATAAACTTCTACAATCTCTGAATATCCCTGTTCTGCAAGCTGTTCTTTCTGAAATTTCTTGTTTTTCTTCATATTGGCGATCATCACCTGTTTTCCTGCCTTGCGTTCTTCACGGGCAAGAGAAAGTACCTTGAGCATACCTGCCTGAGGCATGTTCTTCTCGATGAGGAAAGCTTTCTTCTCTTTCCTGGTGGGCACCTGATAACCGCGCTCCATGAGCAGCATGACGATACGCTCGAATCCGATGGAGAATCCAACGGCGGGAGTATCCTGGCCGGTGAACTTTCCGATCATCTTGTCGTAACGTCCGCCGCCTCCCACGCTTCCGCCGAACTCATCCATGGAGATCTCAAAAATAGTACCCGTGTAGTAGGACATGCCCCGCACAAGTGTAGGATCAAACTTCATCCGGAACTCCGCCTCTTTGGCGCTCTCCACGCTGGTGATGATCATCTCCAGTGAATCCGCCGCTTCAGGCGCAAGAAAACCCTGTAATTTCTCCTTGCACATACGAACGCCTTCCACATCGTCCGTAATCTCCTGAAACAGTGCCAGATACTTATCCACCGACTCTTGCGCATAACCGTTCTCCTTCAGTTCCGCAGCCACACCTTCCAGACCGATCTTGTCCATCTTGTCCAGTGTGATGAACACATTGTCATAGTCCTTTTCCTCAAATCCGCTGTACGCCGCCATGGCCTTCAGGAACCGGCGGTCATTGATCCGGATGGTAAAATTCTTAAAATCCAGTTTTCCAAGCAGCGCCGTCGTTGCCAGGATCAGCTCGATCTCCGCCAGATTTGAAGGCTCTCCCAGGATATCGATGTCACACTGCATGAACTGACGGAAACGCCCTCTCTGGGGACGGTCCGCGCGCCACACATTTCCCATCTGCAGCGCCTTGAACGGAGACGGAAGCTCATTCGCGTGATTGGAATAATACCGTGACAGCGGTACAGTCAGGTCGTATCTCAACCCTCCGTCCACAAGATCCGCCTCATCCTTTGCCTGATCGAGCTTAAGTTTCTCGCCTCTTTTCAGGATCTTGAAGATCAGTTTCTCGTTATCTCCTCCCTGCTTGCTGCAGAGATTCTCAATATGCTCCACACACGGGGTTTCCATGGAGGAAAACCCGAATGTCCCGTAAGTTTCTTTGATCAGTCCGATCACATAATCCCGGATTTCCATCTCAGCAAGCATGATATCTTTCATCCCTGTGACCGGTTTCTTCTTCAGCGCCATATTTCTTCTCCTTTCACCTCACCTGACGTCTTCCCCACGCCACAGTGAGATTCCGTCACGGTATTTGCGTTCTATCATTTCGTCAATGCGATTGATATAATCTGTAATGTTCTTCACATTTTCAATACGGACGATGCCGATCTCCTTCCCGCTTTCCTCCCTTATGGGTTCTCTGAGCAGGATCTTTGTCGATGCTCCCGCTCCGGCGGCAAGGATGGTCTGCTTTTCTTCCATAATTAGTATATTGTAAATTCCGGCTTTGTCAACCTCTGCATAGCCCACATTCTCGAAATTTCCGGCGATATTTTTCTGTCTGTACAGGTAATAGGGCTTCAACCCCATCCTCCGCGCACATGCCGAGGCATCCTCCACCATCCGGGAAATCTCGGAATGAAGCTGGGCCGTTCTTCCCTCCTGCCCGAACTTCGCCGCCCGCTTGATGGCAAGGGCATGGACCGTCAGGCTGTCCGGATGCAGCGCCTCCACTTTTGCAAGCGTATCCCGCATATCCGCCGCCGTCTCGCCCGGAAGGCCGGCTATGAGATCCATGTTGATGTTATCAAATCCCAGCTTCCGCGCCATATGGAAGGCATTCTCCACGTCCTCCACCGTATGCCGCCGTCCCACCAGATCCAGCGTCTTCTGCTGCATGGTTTGAGGATTGACCGAGATCCTTGTGACCGGATAGTTCCGGATCACCCGGAGCTTTTCCTCTGTGATACTGTCCGGTCTTCCGGCTTCTATCGTAAATTCCAGTGTCCGTCCAAGATCAAAGCATTCCGTTATCGTACCCAGAAGACGGTCGAGCTGTTCCGGCTCCAGCGTAGTGGGCGTTCCTCCCCCGATATACACCGTATCCGGCGTTCTCCCTGCCGTCATCTTCCCCAGAGCCCGGATCTCTTTGACCAGCGCATCCAGGTAGGCGTCCACCCGGTCCCGCCACTGATCGATGGGCGACGAACTGAAGGAACAGTAGGAACATACGCTGGGACAGAAGGGGATCCCCACATACAGGCTGAATCCCTCCGCACAGTCCAGACGGGACAGGCGCTCATGCTCCCGACAGGCGATCTCATACGCAAGTTCCGCCTTCTCCCGACTGACAAAATCCTCCTGAAACGACCGGAGGATATCCTCCCGACCGCCCCCCGTCTCGATCTTCTGCATGATCAGCTTGGTGGGCCGAACCCCTGTCAGGATCCCCCAGGCAAGGCCGCTTTTATTCCTCTCTGCAAGATATTGATATACCCTGCGGGTCACTGCCCATTTTTCTGTCTGAAGCTGCCTCTCATCCGGATCCTGTATGACAGGAAGCCCAATCTCCTCCGGCAGGACAGAAAAAGAGGAATCTCCCGGCATGTGCAGTGTCACGAGAGATTCCTGCTGAGCGTCCACTTTCTGCTCCACCTCTTCCCCCGGATAAAAGGCTTTCACGATATGATATATATTGTAAGTGAATTTGTTTCTTTTGCTCTCAATCCTGATCATTTTTTCCTCCGAACCACGGTCAGCTCACGGCAAAGCCGTTCGCTGGTCTCCGCTCTGCTCCGGTCCACGCTAAGCGGATGTCCACTGGACATCCAGCGCCGTTGCCCGGCAAATGTCCGCTCATGCGAGCATGGCGTCCACTTGCCGGGCTTATCGTGCAAAAGCGGGCTGCTCTCTCACAGCCCACATTTCTGCTATACCCCTGTTATGTTCCTTACTCTGAATCCTGCCATGGCAGTTACATTCACACGAAAGGATTATATTTCTTTTCATATCCGATCGTGGTCTCTTCCATATGTCCCGGGTATACCTTCGTCTCATCCGGCAGCACCAGCAGCCGGTCCCGGACAGAACGTATCAGGTCGCTCATGCTCCCCGTCGGCAGATCCATCCTCCCGACAGACGCCCGGAACAGCGTATCGCCGCTGAAAAGCACTTTTTCCTCAGGCAGGTAATAGCAGCACCCGCCCGCGGTGTGTCCCGGAGTATAGATCACCCGGATCTCAAAACCCGCAATGTAGAGGACCTGCCTGTCAGTGATATACTCAGCCCCGGAAAACGCATAGGGTTTTCCCAGCATCCCGGCAGATGAGTTCAGCTCCGCGCTCTCCAGCAGATCTTTCTCCGCCTCATGGACATAGACCGGAACCGGAAATTCTTTCAGGAAATCATCCAGCCCCATGATATGGTCAAAATGCCCGTGGGTCAGAAGGACCGCTTTCACACTCAGCCCTTCTCTTCTGATATGTCCGGTCAGCTCCGGAGGACACGCCCCCGGATCCGTCACGAAACATTCTCCTGTCTCTTCGTTTCTCACGATATAGCAGTTGGTCCCCACCGGACCGACCACAAACCTGTCCGTCTTCATACCTGTATCCTTTCTTCTCTCTGTCAGTACCGGATTTTTAACCTGTCGTTCTCTCGATATCGATCACACTCTCCACCTGACGCAGCTTCTCGATCACTGTATTCAGCTCGTCTCTGCCGTGCACGATGAATCCCATATCAAGTGTCGCCGTACCTTTCTTGCTGGTACGGATGTTCATATTCTTCACATCGATCTTCGCCTCGGTGAAGATCTTGGAGATATCCATAAGCAGTCCCTGACGGTCATGGGCGTACATCTTAAGTTCCGCCAGATACTGACCGCCGTCATCTGTGTCAGCCGTATCTTCCCACTCGGCGTCGATCAGACGGTCCCGCTCCACGTCAGAGAGATGGAGCATGTTGATGCAGTCCGTCCTGTGGATCGTCATTCCTCTTCCTCGGGTCACGAACCCTACGATCTCGTCTCCCGGCACCGGGTTGCAGCATTTTGCGAACCGGACAGCCATATCGTCGATCCCCTTGACCACGATACCACTCTTTGACTTGGCGATGTGGACTTTCTGGCTGTTCGCCTCGGAAATCTTCTCCAGGATCGTCTCATCCGTGATCTCTTTCCTGTGTTCCTTCTCATATTCTTCCAGGAGCCGGTTCACGACCTGACCTTCCTTGAGGCCGCCGTGACCGATTGCCGCCAGGACCGCATCCCAGTCCCGGAAACCATATTTTTTCTGCACGGTCTGCTGATACTTCAGCTTCAGGATGTCCTGCAGATTGACCGACCTGGTCTTGCAATAGGACGTGATCAACTCCTTCCCGCGCACGATATTCTCTTCTTTAAATTCCCGCTTGAACCACTGATTGATCTTGTTCTTTGCCTGGGTGCTCTTCACAATATTGAGCCAGTCCCTGCTGGGTCCCTTGGAATTCTGGGAAGTCAGGATCTCGATCCTGTCCCCGTTCTGAATCTTGTAATCAATGTTCACCAGTTTCCCGTTCACTCTGGCGCCAACCATCTTATTCCCCACCGCGCTGTGGATTGCATAGGCGAAATCCACGGGCGTGGAACCATTTGGCAGATTCTTCACATCGCCGTTCGGGGTAAAGCAGTAAACGTCTTCCTGGAACAGATCCAGATCCCCTTTCAGGAGGTTCAGGAATTCCCTGTTGTCCGACATGTCCCTCTGCCACTCCAGGATCTGGCGGAGCCAGCTTAACTTTTCTTCCTCCCGGGTCTTCACATTCTTCGTGGAATCCCCGCTCTCCTTATATTTCCAGTGAGCCGCAATACCATATTCCGCCGTCTTGTGCATTTCCTCAGTCCGGATCTGGATCTCAAAGGGCTGACCGGAAGGTCCTATCAGAGTGGTATGAAGAGACTGGTACATATTCGGTTTCGGCATGGCGATATAGTCCTTAAAACGCCCCGGGATCGGGGTATACATCTCATGAATCACACCGAGGGCAGCATAACAGTCCTTCACCGTATCCACGATGATGCGGACCGCGAACAGATCGTAAACCTGATCCAGCGTCTTGTTCTGGTTTACCATTTTCTTATATATACTGAAGAAATGCTTCACCCTGCCATAGACTTTGGCATTGATGTGGGCGTTCTTCATATGTTTCGACACTTCCGCCACGATCTGCTGAACGAACTCCTCCCGCTCCGTCTTGCGGGCATTCAGATCCTTTACAAGCTGATAGTAGACTTCCGGCTTGTCATATTTCAGGGAGAGGTCATCCAGTTCGGTCTTGATCTTGGAGATACCGAGTCTCTGGGCGATGGGCGCGTAGATGTCCATCGTCTCTCTCGCCTTCTCCTTCTGCTTTTCGGGAGTCATAAACTCCAGCGTCCTCATATTGTGAAGGCGGTCCGCCAGCTTGATGATGATGACACGGATATCCTTTGCCATAGCAAGGAACATCTTCCTCAGATTCTCCGCCTGGACTTCCAGTTTATCCTGAGAATAGCTGAGCTGACCCAGCTTGGTCACTCCGTCCACAAGAAGCGCTACCTCCTCGCCAAACTCACGGGTGATGTCCTCCAGAGTCATATACGTGTCTTCTACCGCGTCGTGGAGCATCCCCGCCACGATGGTCTCCTTGTCCATCTCCAGGTCTGCAAGGATGATACCGACCCACAGTGGATGTATGATATAGGGTTCGCCCGACTTTCGGACCTGGTCTTTATGTGCTTCCTTTCCGATCCGGTACGCCTTCTCGATTAGGGAGATATCCGCAGACGGATGGTATTTCCTGACCCGCGCAACCAGAGCCTGGTAGAGTTCCTCCGGATTCTGGTAATCCTCCGGAGCCTTTACAGCATGACCGTCTACCATCTCCAGATTCTTATTCAGCTGTTCATACTCCAGAGTTCCTGCCATAATCTCCTTCCCCTTTCCTCTCATCTTTTGATTCCTGTGCTGCGGAAAACAACAAAGACTCCCGCATCGTAATATAATGAAAACATCTCCATGTCATACTTGTCTGCGCAAGCGCAGCCTGCATGACCTTTTGACGCTTGTATCATAATATTACCTAGTATATCACTATTTTCAAAATTTTCAAACGATTATTGGTAATTCACGATAGTAAGCTGCAGTGTCTTCCGTCCCATATATTCGTTTACGGAGGGATAATATGTGAAAGACATCACCTTTTTCTGCTCCATCACTCTCAGGCATTCTCCCACGTCTCCGAAGCAGACCGCATCCATCTGGTTCCCGTTCCCGTCCTCCAGCCGGCATTTCAGCACGTTCCGGTTTCTTCCGAAGATCCGTGGACTGATCACTCTTAAGTTTCGCTCCGCGAACAGCGGTTTTGCATTTCCTTTTCCAAAAGGTTCCAGCAGTTCCAGTTCGTGGATCAGCTCCTCCGTGATATAGGGAAAAGGAAGCCGCATGTCAATGGAGACTTTCATCTGAAGATCATCTTCTGTCAGATCCGCCAGTTCGTTGATGGTCTCCCGGAACCGCTCCACATTTTCCTCCTTAAGCGACAGCCCCGCCGCCATCTTATGCCCCCCGAACCGGGTAAACAGCGCCTGGCAGCGGCACATCTGGGCAAACATGTCATAGGATTCGATGGAGCGTCCGGAGCCTTTCACCCCCTCTTCCGCCCTGGTGAGGACAAAGGTGGGGCGGTAATATTTCTCCTTGATCCGCCCGGCAATGATCCCCGCGATACTCTCGTGGCAGTCCGGAAGATACACCACGAGCACCTTATCCTCTCTGAGAGGCGTGCTCTCGATCATCTGCACCGCCTCCTTCACGCCTTTCTCCGTCATCTCTTTGCGGCTGTCATTCAATGCCTTCAGATCCTCCGCCAGCACCACGGCCTCTCTTCGAGTCTTCGCGTTCAGCAGCTCCAGCGCTCTCTTTGCCGTGTCGAGCCTTCCACTGGCGTTGATGCAGGGTCCCAGGACAAAGCCGATGTGATAGGCGGAAAGCCGCTCCACATCGATCCCGGTGCACTCGATCAGTGCTTTTAGTCCCTGGTTCTTTGTCCGCTTCAGCATCTCCAGCCCCTGCTTTACAAAGATCCGGTTCTCCCCGGTCAGGTCCATCACATCTCCCACCGTGGCAATGGCCACGTTCTCCATGAGATAATCCACATCCTCCGGGTCCTTCTGCATCACATTGAAAAGGGCTTCCACCAGCTTGTACGCAACCGCGGCGCCGCAGAGCCCCTTGAACGGATACCCGCAGTCCGCCCGGTGGGGATCCACCACGGCGTCCGCCATGGGAAGGAGATATTCCTTTCCGTCGTTTCCCTCGATATAGGGCACTTCGTGATGATCCGTCACCACAACAGTGAGCCCGTTTTCTTTTCCGTAGGCGATCTCTTCCGAAGCCGCGATCCCGTTGTCGCAGGTGACGATGGTGTCGATGCCGTCCTCAATAGCGCGGTCGATGAGCATACGGTTCAGTCCGTACCCGTCTTTGATCCGGTCCGGGATGTCCGTATCCACCGCCGCTCCCAGCGCGGACAGTCCTTCCTGTAAAATATATGTGGCGTTCACCCCGTCTATATCATAATCCCCGATGATCCGGATGGGTTTCTCTTCCCGGATCTTTTCCGCGAGGATCTCCACCGCTCTGTCCATATCTTTCATGAGCATCCCGTCATACAGATTCGCGATCGTACCGTTGAGATAGAGATCGATCTCATCGTCCCCCACCACGTCCCGGTTCCGGATCAGCCGCGCGATGATCGGAGAGATATGATACTTCTTTGCGATCCCGTTAAAATCCGCTTTCTTCATGGTGATAAACCATTTTTCCATATATATGCCCCTTCCGCAGTTACTTTCCTTCAACATTCTATCACAAAAGACCAACGCGGAAAAGCCCGCTCCGGATGAACTCTCCGGAGCGGGCTTTTAAATCTCAGTCCACACGCGACCTCTCTTAGATCACTGTCTTCTCTTCCTCTTCTTTTTCTTCGGTTTTCCGCTGGTATTTCCTTTATTTGCCTTTCCGGCAGAACCGTTTCCGCTGCTGTTCTCCTCATTGCCAGAAGCAGCGCTGTCTGTCAGCGCAGGATCTTTCTTCGCCAGAGCCGCAGCCTCCGCAGCCGCGATCTCCTTCGCGCCGGCGCCCACTTTTGTCTTCATCACATACCAGAGCGCTCCGGTGATGCAGACAGAAGTATACGTACCGCAGGCGATACCTACCATCAGCGGAGCAGCAAACTCCTTGATGGAACTGACTCCGAGCACATACAGCACGACCACCATGATAAATGTAGTCAGGTTCGTATAGATACTCCTTGTCAAAGTCTGCATGATACAGTGGTTCACCAGTTCTTTCAGAGACTCTCCCTTTGCTCTTACCTTCAGTTCCTCACGGACACGGTCAAAGATGACGATGGTCGCATTGATAGAGTAACCGACGATAGTCAGCATACAGGCAATAAACGTATTTCCCACTGACACTCTGGCGATCACATAGAATGCCAGCACCACCAGAACGTCATGAACAAGGGCGATGACCGCGCTGGTAGCAAAGCGGATATCCTTGAACCGGAACCAGATGTAGAGCAGCATACA
>DWUT01000311.1 GCA_019120615.1 Candidatus Mediterraneibacter norfolkensis | reverse complement strand
TTTCTTTAAATTCTTCTCAAATCTTTGAATTAATTCTATCGCATTATTATATCGCTTTTTCGACTCATCACTGGTTCCCTGTAGTAGTCCTTTACTATCAATAATATCTCCACATAAACATATTAAAATAGTTTCTTTTTGAGGGATCTCTTTTTTTATTAGCTCTGCACTTTTCAGCAGGAAATCGCTTTCTTTAGGTGTCGTCAATATCGTTGAACCAATATGTAAATCTGCTATTTGTACAATATACATGTCATCATTTCTCTCCTTTGTAAAAAACAGGGTACTCAGAATATTTAAATCCTCCTAATGCTTCAAAATCATATAGAGCATTTAGACCAACTGCTTTTAACTCCTTTTCAAGGCTTTCTTCTGAAAGCCAGCTTGCTGTCTGAATCCCTGAAAGTATTTCAATATCCACCTGCTCTTTCCCAATTATATTTGCTGCAAGCATTGAATACTCTTCATCATAAATAATATAATATCCTTTAAAATCAATGACTTTTATTGTTGGTAAGCTCATTCCGTTTTTTACTTCCCGAACAAGATGTTGTAACGTGTCAGGATTAATAAATTCTATTGTTGTCATAGGATAAAGTATTTTAGGATCAACACTTTTTTTCATTTACATTTTCCTCTTTTATTTATATTTTTTACCAATTTGTCTCCTAATAATTCTCAGAACTTTCTCCACACCATCTTATCTACAACTCCCGTATAGCTCTGAATCAGCTTCACAACCTTCGTACTCACATTTTCTTCCACGTAGTCCGGCACAGGCATTCCATAATCTCCGTCCAGGTTCATCTGCACCGCAGTATCCACTGCCTGCAGAAGACTCTTTTCATCAATTCCAGCCAAGATAAAGCATGCCTTATCCAGGGCCTCCGGACGCTCGGTACTGGTACGAATACAGACAGCCGGGAAAGGATGTCCTACGGAAGTAAAAAAGCTCGATTCTTCCGGTAAAGTTCCGCTGTCTGATATCACAGCAAACGCATTCATCTGCAGATGATTATAATCATGGAAGCCCAGCGGCTCATGTTGAATCACCCGGCTGTCCAGTTTAAAGCCGGAAGCTTCCAGCCGCTTCCTGGAACGGGGATGGCAGGAATAAAGAATTGGCATATCATACTTTTCTGCCAAATGATTAATAGCTGTAAACAGAGACAGAAAGTTCTTTTCTGTATCAATATTCTCCTCTCTGTGTGCTGACAACAGCATATATTTATGCGGTTTCAAGCCCAATTTCTCCAGAATATCTGAATTCTCGATTTCTTTGAGATTTCGATGCAGCACCTCTGCCATCGGAGAACCTGTCACGTACACACGCTCCTTGGGGAGTCCGCACTCATGGAGATACTTCCTTGCATGCTCTGAATAGGCCAGGTTCACATCCGATATAATATCCACAATCCTGCGATTCGTCTCTTCCGGCAGACACTCATCCTTGCAGCGGTTTCCCGCCTCCATATGGAAAATCGGAATATGAAGCCGCTTTGCCGATATGGCTGACAGGCAGGAATTTGTGTCTCCCAGAATCAGAAGAGCATCCGGTTTAATCTGTGTCATCAATTTATAGGAGCAATTGATAATGTTACCTATGGTAGCCCCTAGGTCATCGCCCACCGCGTCCATATAAACCTCAGGATTTTCCAGCTTCAAATCATGAAAAAAAACACCGTTCAGATTATAATCGTAATTCTGGCCTGTATGTGCCAGAATACAGTCGAAATATTTCCGGCACTTTTCAATCACTGCACTCAGCCGGATAATTTCCGGTCTGGTCCCCACAATGATCAAAAGTTTCAGTTTTCCATTTTCCTTAAAATGTATATCCGAATAATCTGTCCGCACTTCTGTCTTATTTTCCATTTGTTCTGTTCCTCCATTGGTTTTCCTTTTCGGATTCTTTATCCCTGTATTATTCCACAGGCTCAAAATAAGTGTCAGGATGAGCAGGATCAAACTGCTCATTGGCCCACATAAGCGTCACCAGGTCCTCTGTTTCCGATAAATTAATAATATTGTGCGTATAACCCGGGAGCATGTGTACCGCTTCTATCTTTTCTCCTGAAACCTCAAAATTCAACACCGGATAGGGGTTTCCCTGGTCATCCAGACCAATTTTTCGCTGCTGGATCAGGCCGTGTCCGGACACAACAATGAAAAATTCCCATTTTGTGTGATGCCAATGTTGACCTTTTGTTATACCCGGTTTGCTGATGTTTACAGAAAACTGGCCGCATTTCTCTGTCTTCAGAAGCTCTGTAAAGCTTCCCCGTGCATCCACGTTCATTTTCAGTGAAAACGCTGCTTTTTCTGCCGGCAGATAGGAAAGATAAGTGGAATAAAGTTTTTTTACAAAAGAGTTCTCCGGGATCTCCGGCATCAGAAGCGTCTGGGGCTGCGCCTGGAATGTTTCTAAAAGAGCCACAATTTTGCCCAGAGAAGCTTTATGTGTTACAGGCGCATAGCAGTACCGGCCATCCTTTTTCTCTACCGCTTCCACACCTTCAAACTCGCAGTGATGCTCCCTTCCTTCCAGTGCGTCCAACATCTCTGCCACCAAATCATCGATATAAAGCAATTCCAGTTCTACCGCAGGGTCGTTTACCTGAATTGGCAGATCATTGGCCAGATTATGACAGAATGTTGCCACTGCAGAATTATAGTTTGGACGGCACCACTTTCCGAAAAGATTCGGAAAGCGGTATACAAGGACCCTGGCTCCCGTCTCTTCTCCATACCGGAAGAAAAGCTCTTCTCCCGCCAGTTTGGATTTTCCATAGTCAGAACCTGCATATCGCCCCAGAAGAGTCGCCTGAATCGAAGAGGACAGCATGACCGGGCAGTTGTTCTGATACTTTTTCAGGGTCTCCAGCAACGTTGTGGCAAAACCAAAATTTCCTTTCATAAACTCTTCATTATTCTTGGGACGGTTTACCCCTGCCAGATTAAAAACAAAATCTGCCTTTTCACAATATTCATCCAGTAAAGCCGACTCTGTATGGATATCATACTCATAAATCTCATCTATCACAAGTTCCGGCCTTGTCCGATCCCTGCCTTCCTTGATATTTTTCAGAGAGGCTGTCAGGTTCTTTCCTACAAAACCCGCTGCTCCTGTAACCAATATGTTCATATTTGTCTCCTCTTCTCCGATTCAGTCTGTCCTGTTCTATTTCTTCCAGCTCTGCAGAGCTTCTTTTACATAGTCCGTCGTCAGGATCTTCTGAACAGTCTCTTCTACATTCAGGCGCTTTGTATTATGGCTGGTATAAGCCTCCTTTGCCATGGTCTGTACCTGTCCTTCCACGAAAAACTTATCATAATTCAGGTCCCGCCCATCGGGAAGAACCCGATAATAGCCGCCCATATCCACGCTCCGCATACACTCTTCGTTAGTCATCAGCGTTTCAAACAGCTTCTCTCCATGACGTGTACCAATAATGTGCGTTCCTGTGTCGCCAAAAAGCTTCTGTACTGCTTTTGCCAGATCTCCGATCGTACTGGCGTCTGACTTCTGTACAAACAGATCTCCCGGCTCCCCATGCTCGAACGCAAACATTACCAGATCTACTGCCTCGTCCAGATTCATCAGGAAACGGGTCATATTGGGATCGGTAATTGTAATTGGATTTCCCGCTTTTATCTGATCGATAAACAGCGGAATAACAGAACCACGGCTGCACATCACATTGCCATAACGGGTGCAGCAGATGGTTGTCTTTCCTGCTGCCACACGGGCATTTGCACCGATAACTTTTTCCATCATGGCTTTTGAAATTCCCATGGCATTAATTGGATAAGCAGCTTTATCTGTAGACAGACATACAATACGCTGTACGCCTGCTTCTACTGCAGCGTGAAGTACATTATCTGTCCCCTCCACATTTGTACGTACTGCTTCCATCGGGAAAAATTC
>DWUT01000310.1 GCA_019120615.1 Candidatus Mediterraneibacter norfolkensis | reverse complement strand
TCCCTGCATAGAGGTCTGCCATAAACTCGTCTGAGAGGATCAACGCATAGCCGTCCCCCACCTGATCGAGAACTTTTGACAGCAGATCCCTCTCCCCGTCAGCGCCCGGTTTTTCAATAGTGATATGTATCTCCGAATAGTCATTTTTAATCTGCTCCAGCAAATTTCGGAATAACTCTGTAATCTCCTTTCCCGACAATGATTCAAAAGAAGATGCAGATACACGGTCTGTATTCAACTGTTGCGTACCTTCCCCGTCATGTAAGAAAGCGGAGACGGCAGGTTTCCCTGCCGCCTCCGCTTTCTCTGACCGGTTTCTCTGTATATATTGCTCCTGATATACGGAACTTTCCGGCCTGATTTTGTTCATAAACTTTTCACCTCTTAAATTGTGGCTTTTAACACTGCCTATGCCTCTGTTCTGTTCACATCTTTAAGGCGGAATCCATTTACAGTCTTCTTGAGCAGTGCTGCCTGGCCTGACAATTCTTCGCTGGCTGCCGCACTCTCCTGTGCAGTCGCTGAATTGGTCTGCACAACACTCGAGATCTGGTCTACACCGACCGTGACCTGAGATACAGCCTCAGCCTGTGACCTCGCGTTCTTTTTGATCTCTCCGTTAAGGCTTACTGCCTTTTGTGCAGATTCCGCAGTGTGCTGAAGTGACTCTGATGTCTCGCCGGCGATCCTCGTACCGTTCTCAACTGCATGGATCGAGCGCTCGATCAGCTCGGATGTATTCTTTGATGCCTCCGCGCTCTTCTCTGCCAATGAACGCACTTCATCAGCAACCACAGCAAATCCTTTGCCGGCATTTCCCGCTCTGGCCGCTTCTACGGCCGCATTCAGCGCGAGAATGTTGGTCTGGAACGCGATGTCTTCAATCGTTTTGATGATCCTGCTGATCTCATTGGAGCTGGAACTGATTTCATCCATTGCATTGGTCAGTTCCTCCATCTTCTGCATACTTTCCATCAGAAGCCGTCCTGCCTCATCAGACAGTTCGCTGGACTCCTCTGCAAACTTGGCGCTTGCCTGAATGTTGTCGTTGATATCGTTAATCGTAGCCGCAAGCTCTTCCACACTGGACGCCTGCTCCGTCGCACCCTGGCTGAATGCCTGTGCACCCGATGCCACCTGATCGGAACCAGCCGCCACCTGATCAGCGGCTTCATTGATCTTTCTGAGGGCATCTGAAAGCTTCAGGTTAATCCCTCTGAGACTTACATAAATCTCATGGAGATCACCCCGGTACACAGAAGTATCTGATGTGATATCAAAGTTTCCGTGTGCCATTTCGTCGAGCACTCTGCCTTCCTCCTGAATCAGGCTACGCAGGCAGTACACGATCTCATTCGTAGCGTTTGCCAGTTCACCCGTCTCATCCTGTGTGCGGATTTCTGGAACAGGCGAATGAAGATCTCCTTCTGAAAGCGCCGTGATCCTCTTGGTGCAACTGATGATCGGATTGACGATCCGCCCTGCGATCCAACGCACAAATAAAACAGTTACGATCAGAGAAACAACAACTATAATAATGATAACTATAATCGAGCGATATGTAGAGTCCATAAAGTCACTCTGAGGTGCTGTCACGCCAATGCTCCACCCATCAGTTCCCTCCACAGGGGCATAGGCCATCATCTTAGACTCTCCACCAGAAGTATAATTACCTGTTCCGCTTTCTCCGCTTCTCATTTTCGCGTGGATCTCAGCAAGAGCTCTCAGGCTGTTGTCTGTCTCCGCCTCATTTTCGATATTCTGTGTTGTGACCGTATCCATTGTAGTATCAGCAATGGTGTTGCCGTCTTTGTCAATCATATAGGCTCCGCCGTTCTCGCTCACATGGATACTGGACATGATGTCATTCAGGAATGTTTCCTGCGGAACAAAATAGACCACTCCGATCGGAGTAGTATCCACATTTCCATCTTCCCACACCGGCGCTGCGACAATGATCGTCAGTTCATTTGTCACTTTGCTCATGACTGGGGTAGAAACATAGGTATTTCCCGCCATACACTGCTGAAAGTAATCACGGTCCGCATAATTATTCCCGTCAAACAGACTGTTCCCGTCAGCATCAAGAAGGTTTGAACGTACCATTCCATACTTTTCCGCCCAGGAAGTAAGCACATCTTCCTTCTCTGAAACAGGAACATTCGGATCCGCGATATCCTGCCTTCCGCCGAAGGATTCCGCCACATTAACATAAGACTGAATTTCCTGTGTGACTCTCTCCGAGGCAATTTCTGCCATATTTCCCATACTTTGCTCCGCCTCGGAAAATGTGCTCTGGTATGAAAGAACCGAGCTTATGATTCCCAAAAGCAAAATAAAAATTGTCGTAATGGCAGCTGATCCTACGATCACTTTCGTTCGTATACTTTTCATCTTTTTTCTCCTTCTGCCACACTGCCCCGGTTCCGGAACGCAGAATCCCGGACAGCGTGAGTCGTGACATACGATATCATACAGATTAAAATCATTTTTACTTTTTTATCTGTGGAGTGTAATGGGTGATGTGATTTTCATCTGTGATATCTATATATAATATCGTACCAGGCATAAAAAAATTAAGAGCAAATCGTCGAAAAATTACTCCACTGTCTTTAAATAGGCCCCCAGTCTCTTATCCATGGTCCGGATATGGGTGATCAGCCTTACGATATGTACGTTTATCTCACTTATGTTCTGGATCCCAGGCCCCTCCTCAGGGATACGGTCAAGAATCTCCCTGAGCTGTCTTTTATACTCCTCATGAAATTTATGATGAGTCTCAAATTCTCTCCACCCGCTTCTTTTCTGAAGCTCTTCCTCATGGCCGAAATGCTTGTCCACATAGTTGATAAGAAAAGTTGCTGCGCGGTTCATCTGCTCTTTTCCGTTCTTTTCTTTGTCAGAAAAAGAGTCAAGCAGCTTATTAGCCGCGTCAAACAACTGTCCGTGCTCTCTGTCAATCAAATCATTTCCGGTAACGAGATCCGGTGTAACTTCATATCTCATAGTCATTTTCCTCCATATTATTTTCTTTTTTCTTTTATCTATCTGAAGTAAGGAGTGCTGCGAGGCTGTCTGCGTCTTTCTCGCTTCCTGACGCGGCTTTCCGGTTTTCCTTTGCCGCCTCGAGAAGTTCCCGTCGGAACACCGGTATATTCCTTGGCGCGCTTATCGTCAGTTTCACACTGTCTGATCCGACTTCCTTTACCGTGATCACGATATCATCCCCGATTACGATCTCCTCACCTTTTTTTCTTTCCAGAGTCAGCATATCTTCTTCTCCTTCCGGGTCAGTTCTCCCAGCTGATGCCGGAATCCGTACTCCCGGTTGTCCAGTATCACCTGCTTTGCTTTTCTGGTAACCGTATTGATCACAACAGGGCATCGCAGGTTCACCGTACTCTGTGAAGCCGGCTTCTGGGCAACGCAAAGTACATACCAGGAATAATCCGATTCGTCCTGTATCTCTCCCAGACACTCCAGTTCCGACTGTGGAACTACCGGATCATAATCTTCCATGAGCAGGAACGGATTCATGATTATGAAAGCCAGTCCTTCCTCGTCCAGGCTGTGAAGGGTAATGACGGCATCACTGCCTTCATCCGCTGCCACAGGCAGGAAGATTTTATGATCCTCAAACCCGAAGAGACCTTCTTCAAAATTAATAATCAGATTGTCTTCAAACTCTTTATTCGTTGTAGTTTCATTCTTTTTAATGCTCATATTTGCGCTCCTGTTTCATATTGACAGCGGCAGAGATAATCCCTCTGCCGCTGCCTGCAAATTCTATTCGCATCATATTACTCCCGCCACAGGTATCAGGCACTCAGGTCCATCGTCTCGCCCTCAAACCGCTCCGCGGCACTGGGCGGAACATAGACCGGCCTCCCCATGTATTCGATCTGCACGTCGGGCCACTGTGTGATCACAAACTCAATGCTCCAGGGAATATACTCCACATCCCCGTTGTTCAGCTTTGCATCAAACATCAGACGATCCATCTGATAATTCATTGTAATGCTGCCCGGCTGGTAAGTAATCTCTGCCTTGGCAGAGGGAATAAACCCAAGCTGAAATTCTCCGGTTGGAAGCTGCATTCTCTGTGCCAGAATCTGATCCAGCATCTCGCCGCCTTCTCCGGGTTTTGACCATTTCATCCTAGACGCTTCACTCGCGTAACTCTGTGCCGCCTGCCCTGCCGCCTGAAGACCGCGTTGGGCATTCTGATAGATCGCCATACGCGTCGTGGGGACGATAGAGCCGCGCGCTTCGTAAGTATCCAGAAGGAGTTTCGCGGGTCTGGTCTGTATATTAAAACCGCCCCGTTCTCTGCTCATCTCGACAAGCGGCGGGCTGCTCTTCCCGCGTTCCAGTCTTGCGTGCTGAATAGCAATCTCATATTCCATAGGGATAGTCGTAATCTTTAGCAAGGGTTCCATAGTCATTCCTCCTTTCTGTCATATGATGTATATCTCTTATGTGATCCTCATCTGCACATTGACAGATCAGCGGAACACATCAGATCATGAAAGAAAATCAAGAAGTGACGGGCCGATAATTCCTGTACCGATCTTGAGCGCGCTCGTGTAAGCGTACATCGCCCAAGAATAATTGGTGATGGCCTCCGCAGGTTCGATCCCGATCTCTGAGCTGTACTGCTCCTGGAGCGAGACAGCCTCATCCTCCAGTCTGTTCTTTGTCGTCTCCAGCATGTTAGACTTCGTTCCCAGTTCTGTAATGGTATCCTTCAACTGATTCGTCCCTTCCTGGAACAAATCCCAGAGTCTGGAATATTCTGCCTCATCGAAATCATCCGCGGCAAGGATATCTGCCATATCCCCGACGAGTACAATCAGGTTATTGCTCGTGACGCCATCAGCCGCCACTCCGTATCCTACCGCATTGATTCCCGGAAGCGCCGTGTTCACCGCGGTGGAAGAGATAATCTGGTTATTCGCATCAAAGGAAAGGCCGAAGCCGATATCCACATAGGACGTCTCGTTGGCCAGTTCTTGCAGAGCAGCTGCATTGGCAGGATCACTCACATCGAGTCCCCGGTAGAGAAGTTCTCCATTGTCGGTCAGCTCGAAAGGTGCTGTTTCAGTGCCAACATTCCCTCCAAGAAGGAAGCTGTCCCCGTACTTTGTATTGAGGAACTGCACCATTGTGTTCTGAAGGTTTCTGAGCTGTTCCGCGTAAGTGTCCCGTCCCGTAGAGCCGATGGGAGAATTCATGGCAGCGACAGAGTAGTCTTTCGAAATCTGGTCCGCAATATTACTAATCCGATAGATAACGCTCTCCTGCTCATCCAGCCAGCTCTCAGAACTCTCTATATTGTTAATATAATCCTGATTTCTCGCATAACGGCGGTCAAGAACAGCTGCCCTGGCCGCTGAGGCGGGATCCTCATATGCCGAGAAAATCCTCTGTCCTGTCTCCACCTGTTTCCTGCTGCTATCCAGCCCGCCCATTGTGCTGTACAGATTATTCTGGTAATTCCTCATGATCATGTTCGTTGTGATCCTCATTTAACTTCAGCCTCCTATCTTCCTACCGCACCGGTATTATTGATCAGTTTGTCAAGTATCTCATCAAGAGCAGTCATCAGCCTTGCGGCAGCGTTGTAAGACTGCTGATACTGCATCATGCTCATGACCTCTTCATCCAGATTGACTCCGGAAACCGAATCTTTGGAATCCGCGATCTGGTTGAGCACTGTGGTACGGTTAGTCAGAATCGCCGAGATGGAAGACCTCTCCGTAGCCTGTGTGTTCTGGAGATATGTGTAGGCCTCCAAGAATGTGCCCTCAAATACCTGTTCACCCTGAGCCGTAGTAAAAGAGTGCCTATCAGACATGAGCGCGTTGATCATTCTCTGCACGTTCTCATAGGCGGATTCATTTCCGGTAGTTCCAGAATCTGGATTTGTTGTGGTTGTAATATGAACCTGTCCCGACATCCATGCCTCAGAAACGCGGATATTTTCAGCAGTAAAATCTGGGGAGCCATCTGATGTCTCAAACAAAGCGCCGCCTGCACCGTTCAGATTATTCAGTGTTGTAGCAAACTCATTGACAAATTCATTGAAGTACTCCTCATAGAATCCGATTCCTTTGGTATCCGTATTAGGATCATCGTAGACGCCTGATTTGTTGAGCATATCCGCGTACCCCTTGAGCACGCCCTCTCCCAGTTTGTCAGTCACATCCGTAGCTGTTGCCGCGCCCACTCCGGTAACCTGAACCTGGAGAGGCGGCATTCCGTTGGCACCCGTGACTGAGATGGTTCCCTTCTCATTATCATCGATCAGCGTGTGCTCATTGCCGTCCGTATCCCGGAACGTGATCTTCAGTGTGTCAACCTTAACGTTTCCGCCCACATTCAGCTCCTCATAGCTTACGTTGATAGGAAGATAGG
>DWUT01000309.1 GCA_019120615.1 Candidatus Mediterraneibacter norfolkensis | reverse complement strand
TAAGAGCGCAAAGGACGCGCTCTAAGTGCCGGCGCTGTTCTACGGTCTGTACGTGACACCCCTCCACGGCTGGGCTGTTCTGGCCGGAAGTTCTTGGGAATGGGACGGAAGGGGTTGCGTCCCGGCTGCGCTATGCGCTTCCGGGAGCTGCCTTCCTGGAGCCTCCGGCTGGAAAGAGGAAAGTTTCTTTGCTCCGATCGGAGCGGACGAAAACATTTTGTATCCTATCCTTTGACAGCTCCTGCTACCACGCCTTCAATGATATATCTCTGACAGAACAGGTAGAAGATGATGATCGGCACAATGGCCAGGACCAGTGTTCCCATCATGGCGCCCATATCAACCGAGCCGTATCCGCCTTTTAAGTACTGTACCGCCATGGGGATGGTCTTATATTTTCTCTGGTCGAGCACCAGGGACGGCAGAAGGTAATCGTTCCAGATCCACATTGCCTGCAGGATCACAACTGTGATGCAGGTCGGTTTCGCAATCGGCATGACAACCCGGAAGAATGTCTGGAGCGGTGTACATCCATCGATCATCGCCGCCTCCTCAATCTCCAGCGGAATGGATTTCATGAACCCGGTGAACATGAAAACCGAAAGTCCCGCGCCGAATCCCAGATAGATGATGATGATCCCCCAGGGATTCCCCATATGGAGCATGTTTGCAATCTTTGACAGCGTGTACATCTCCATCTGGAACGGCACGATCATGGCAAACAGGCATAAGATATAAATTGCTTTCGTCACTTTTGTGTGTACGCGACTGATATACCACGCGCACATGGAACAGCAGAGGATGATCGCTGCCACGGAAAAGACAGTGATGAAAATGCTCCATCCGAAAGCTCCCACCAGTCCGGTCTGCTCTATGCCGCGGATATAGTTCTCCAGACCCACAAACATATTCTCTGTTGGGATCTGAAACGGATATTTGCTGATATATGCTTTCTTTTTAAACGAATTAATGAACACCAGCACGATCGGATACACATACAGAAGGCTCACGATCGTAAAAAATATTGTCAGCGGCCAGCCGTGTTTTGCTTTTCTTGCTCCCATTACTGCTGCACCTCCTTAGACGTTGTAAGCTTGTTCTGGATCAGTGCGATCACTCCCACTATGATAAAGAATATGACCGCCTTTGCCTGTCCGACGCCTTCCCATCCTGCTCTTCCGTAGAATGTATTATAGATATTCAGCGCCAGCAGCTCGGACATCTTCGACGGCGCTCCGTTGGTCAGTGCCAGGTTCTGGTCAAAGAGTTTGAAGCCGTTGGTCAGCGTCAGGAACGTACAGATCGTGATGGACGGCATGACCATCGGAATCGTAACATGCCGCAGGATCTGGGATGGTCTTGCCCCGTCGATCTTTGCCGCTTCGATCAGTTCGCCCGGGATGTTCTGGATGCCGGAAATGTAGATGATCATCATATATCCGATCTGCTGCCAGAGCATCAGGATGACAAGTCCCCAAAATCCGAACCATTCTGAATAAGTCAGTGTTCTCTCGAAATGTGCGAGCACACCGTTCAGAAGAAGCTGCCACACATAGCCGAGCACGATGCCGCCGATCAGGTTCGGCATGAAAAATACGGTACGGAACACGTTTGTCCCGCGGATTCCTTTTGTCAGGAGCAGTGCCACCGCAAAGGCAAGTACATTGATCAGGATCACTGTAACAATCGTAAACAGAGCAGTATACCACAGCGAATGGATAAACTCCGCATCCCCCAGTATTTTCAGATAATTTCCGATCCCGATAAATTCTGCATCCGTTACTGTCGTGAAATCACAAAACGAAAGATAGATTCCGAGGAGAAACGGAGCCAGAAATCCGATCGCAAAGGCGATCATTGTCGGGAGTACAAATATCGGAAAATATTTTTTTATTGCTTTCTGCATTTTTTTCTCCTTCCTGCAAAGGGCTCCGTCAGAAACTGCCGGAGCTCTTTTCTTGTTACTTTAGGAGGAAATCTTAAAAATTTCCTTTTTATGGCCGCTTACTCATTTGCCGCTGCGTACTCTGTTTTCCATCCGTCTACGAACGCTGTCACAACGCCGTCCCAGTCGCCTGTTCCCTGCGCATATTCAAGAAGCGCGCTTCCTACATTGTTCTTCCAGTTCTCAGACGGCATTGTCGTGAAGTTCCAGCTTACAGGAGTCTTGCCTGCTTCGTTGTACTCTTCGTTCGCCAGTACCAGCGGGTTGGACGGAAGGTAATCTGAGAATGTGGTGAACGGAGTCACAAATCCCATCTGATTTGCCAGCATGTCGCGGCCTTCGTCACTCTCAACTACCCACTGCATAAAGTCGAGCGTTGCCTGGATATCTTCTTCTGATGCATTCTTGTTTACACACCAGTAGTTCTCGGAACCTGTGCAGAGCCCCTGATCTTCCTCTCCATCAACACCGATATAGATGGGGAGCATTCCAAGGTCTTCATCCGCCACTTCATTGTCCTTGATATCATTGTATGCCCATGTACCATTCTGATAGAAGACTGCCTCTCCCAGAGCAAATTCAGATGTAGCATCATCACCTGTCTTGGAAGAGATCATGGATGGTTCACATGTCGCATTGTTGATGTAGAGATCCCAGATCTGTTTATAGTTGTCAAGGTATGTGCCTTCGATCGCATCCGTTGATGTGATTCCTCTGTCTTTGTACTCATAGTAGATCGGCAGGTTTGCAAGGTGGGTCTTGAATCTCCAGTCTGAGGACGAATCCATACCTGCTGACGTAAACGCGCCTTCTACTCCCAGATCATCTTTGTGTGCCTGGATTTCTTCCGCCACAGTCTTGAGTGCTTCGAAATTATTCAGTTCATCGATTGATTTCACTGTGGACCAGTCTGCACTGAAGTAATCGTTCAGGATCGCCTTGTTGTAGATCAGCCCGTATGTCTCGATCACATATGCGATACCGAGCACCTGGTCTCCGTCTTTCAGTACATAGTCATCGCTGGATATGTCTTTGTACACCGCACTGTCTGACAGGTCATAGCAGTAGTCTTTCCATGTGGCAAGTCCCACCGGGCCGTTTACCTGGAACAGCGTCGGAGCCTCATCCTTCGCCATCTCTGACTTGAGCTGTGACTCATATGTACCGGAAGCTGCTGTCTGCACGTCAACCTGTACTCCTGTCTCGTCCGTATACTGCTGGGCAAGTTCCACCCACTGATCTGCCTGTTCCGGCTTGAAGTTCAGGTAATAAACCTTTCCAGTAGATGTACTTCCTCCATCGGATGAGCTTCCCCCATCTGAGTCATTTGAACTGCCGCAGCCTGTCACCAGTCCTCCGACCATTGCCGCTGCCAGTACAAATGCAAGTAATCTTTTCTTCTTCATAAAACGTTCCTCCTTTTCGTTTTTCTTTGTTGAGCTTATTATAGGAAAAACCGGTTTGAAGAGACATGATAAAATTTTCAGAAACGTGTCACTATTTCAAGATAATGTGATATTATAAGGGCTGGTATCTGATATATTTTTAACAGGTGCCGTGTACTTTGTACAAAGTACACGGCACCCACTTAAAATGTTTCCAGAATATTCCGACAGAAAGGCAGCTCATGGACCGTATTATCACCTACACCATTAAAAATACAGAAAAGAGTCTCCGGATCGAACAATTTCTTCGCCGGCAGGGATACTCCTATCAGAACCTGACTCAGCTCAAAAAGATGCCCGAGAGTATCCTTATCAACGGGACCTGGTCATATATGAAGTCTCTCCTCTCTGAAGGGGACACCCTCACCGTGCATATACAGGAAAGTGAGTCTTCCCCCAATATTCCCGCTGTGGAACTTCCACTGGATATCGTATACGAGGATGACGATATCATCGTCGTCAACAAGCCTGCAGGGATGCCTATCCATCCCTCCCTCAACAATTACCGTAATTCCCTTGCCAATGCTCTGATGTATTATTATGAGAAGCAGGGCAAGCCCTTCATCTTCCGGTGCACAAACCGCCTGGACCGGGACACCTCCGGCCTGACTGTGATCGCCAAGCATCTGGTCAGCTCCAGCATCCTGTCCCAGATGGCGGTCCGCCACGAAGTCACAAGGGAATATCTTGCCATTGTTCGCGGTCAGGTCATCCCTTCCGAGGGTACGATCAACGCGCCCATCGGAAGGGCCGGGACTTCTCTGATCGAACGGAAGATCGATCCCGAACACGGAGAAGACGCGGTTACTCATTACCGGGTTATAAAAGAAAAAAACGGGCACAGCCTCGTCTCACTCATTCTTGAGACAGGCCGCACCCATCAGATCCGTGTTCATATGAAATATATCGGTCATCCCCTCATCGGAGATTATCTCTACAATCCTGACATGGAGTTCATCTCCCGCCAGGCGCTCCACTCCCACCGGTTAAGCTTCCGCCACCCCATTACCGGAGAAAATATGGAGTTTACAGCACCGCTGCCGGAGGATATGGAAAAGATCTTTCAGGATTTCTGATCCACCTGGCATCCTTCGATCTCCGTATCAACAGCATTTCTCACGATCGGGAAAAAGTTCACCGCTGATATCTCTGTATCTTCAAGTATCAGATCATGGATTCGGGCGCCGTCACTTGCCCGGAAAAATCCCTGATCTGCTTCTTTCCCGTTTACCTTCAGATCCCGGATCACATATCCGTTCCCTTCAAATCTGCCGGTAAAAGGTTCATCTTCACTTCCCAGAGGAGTCCATTCCTCCGTCAGTGTGATGTCATTTCCCAGTACATAGTTCCCGGAAAGAGGAAGCGTCCCGCCAATAGAACGAAGTTCCTCTTCTGTACTGATCACATCATATTCTGTGTCATCGATCATCGTTGTCTCTACAGCAGAGGGATCCACCTCCTCCGTTTCTTCGATTTTCTCCGAACCGCATCCTGACAGTAACATCAACAAACATACCAATAATAAGGCTATCCCTTTTTTCATACGCCGCCTCCTACACACTCAGCTTCCGATCCGCCAGAACACATGTCACCGCAAAGACAACCGCGCAGAAGATCAGATAATAGAAGATTTCCCAGACATTCATGCCAATCGGAGCAACCTCAAGACCGGGAATCTTTGCCACAAGATAGCTTCCCCGTTCTGCAATCCAGTTGATAATGAAGAAAAGGATGACTGCAAAGAATCCTGCAAATCTTGACCGGATCAGCAATGTTCTGGACAGTACGACCGCCAGGAATCCGATCATGATGACCTCTGTCCACGCCGCAAAGAAGCTGAAGGCAAACCAGACCAGGTTCAGAACGATCCATCCCATATTATAGTCCGTCGTCCCGCTGATAATAAACTGGAACATCTTCGTACATGCTTCCGCGATCTGCCGGATCCCTCCGGCAGCATAAAGCGCCGATACCAGCGAGATGCATCCCGCCCCAAAGAACAGCGCAAACACAAACAGCATCTGTAAGATCGCTGCCAGGAACTTTGCCCCGAAGATCTCCCATATGGACTTCGGCACCATCCAAAGCATGTAACTCTGCTTAGTCTTCAGGTCACGGTTGAGCACCAGGATACTCTCCACTCCGGTATAAAGGAGCAGAAGAAATGATCCGCAGAGCATCAGAAAGAGAGCCAATGCCGCAACGCTGTCGTTTACAAAGACCAGTCCCCATATATACGCCAGCAGGCAGACCGCCAGACCGACCAGCATCACCATCCTCGACGTCCTTTGTTTCTTCCATTCATATTTTATCAGTTTTCCCATTTTACTCTCCTCCTTACATGATGTCCATATAAATATCTGTGAGAGACCGCCCGCTCATGATCCTCTCCTTCTCAAGATCAGCCACTTTCAGCACCTCTCCCGACTTGATAAATATCGCTTCATCAATAAAACTCTCAACCTCTTCCAGCAAATGGGTGGACATCACAAATGTATTGTCTTCCCCTGCCTCACTCAGGATCAGCGAAATGATCTCTTCTCTCGCCTTATAGTCGATCCCGTTCAGGGGCTCATCCAACAGACAGAGGACCGACTTCCGTGACAGCGTCGCCACGATCTTAAGCTTGGCGCCCATTCCGCTGGAAAGATTCCTCACCTTCATCCTGCTCTCCAGCCCGGTCTTTTCCACAAGTTCATTGAATTTCTCCCGGTCAAAGTCCTCAAAAAAGTCCTGATAGTACTGCCCTACATCCTCTACTTTCATATAATCATAGTAAAAAGGCTCCGTGGACATGTAGGCGATCTCCGCCTTATCCCTGTAACAGAGGGGATGGTCTTTGTACAGGATCTCTCCTGACGACGGCTTCGTAAGTCCTGCGATCATCTTCATCCATGTCGTCTTCCCGCTTCCGTTTTCTCCCAGCAGCCCGTATATCCTGCCCTTTTCCAGGCTCAGATTTACATTGGAAACCGCTCTTTTTCCCGCAAATGTTTTCGTCAGATCTTTACACTCCAGTATCATTCCTGCTCCTCCTTATAATCCGCCACCTGGCAGAGAATATCGCCTTTCTGAAATCCCAGGTCTTTCATCTCATGCATAAAATTTTTCAGAAGTTCCTCTGCCATCTCTTTTTTCAGATTCTCAAACATATTTTCCTCCTCCGAGACAAATGTCCCGATCCCCCGTTTCGTATAACAGTATCCTTCGCTTTCCATCTCCCGGTAGATCCTCGCCGCCGTATTCTGGTTCACCTTGTAAAGGACAGCCAGTTCACGGCTTGAGGGCATCTTGTCTCCGGGTTTTAACTCGCCTTTGATCATCTTTTTCTGCAGTTCTCTGATCACCTGCAGATAGATCGGAGTTCCCGCGCTGTATTCCATGTCATCCCTCCATTGCTTTATACGAACGCTTTTCACAGCGCTCCGTGCATCTGTCAATATTCCCGGCACTATCTGTATCAGTGCTATAGTTAGATAGTACACTAGTTATTTATGTATGTCAAGGGATTTTCAAAAATATTTCATTTCAATCGGATAGCAGGGCTTATCGCGGGCAGCTCACGGCAAAGCCGGTCTACGCTCCGCTTCGGTCCGCGCTAA
>DWUT01000308.1 GCA_019120615.1 Candidatus Mediterraneibacter norfolkensis | reverse complement strand
ATGATGGGTGTTGTCGGACGTCTCGGACGTGTACTTGGACCGAAAGGTCTCATGCCGAACCCGAAAGCGGGAACAGTTACAATGGACGTAACAAAGGCTATCAACGAGATTAAAGCTGGTAAGATCGAGTACAGACTGGACAAGACAAATATCATCCACGTGCCGATCGGTAAAGCATCCTTTACTGAGGAGCAGTTAGCGGACAACTTCCAGACGCTTATCGATGCGATTAACAAGGCCAGACCGGCAGCTGTTAAGGGACAGTTCCTGAAGAGTGTGACTCTTACATCAACAATGGGCCCTGGCGTAAAGGTTAACCCGATGAAACTCGCATAATTTATAAAAATGAGAAATCCCCCGACGGGGCCCGTAGCCGGGATCTGTCGGGGGATTATTGCATAAAAGTGACTGACAGGAGAATGTAATGAGTCTGATAAACAGGATCCCCAATGATTTTTACAAACTCTTTACAAGTAAATATACGGAATACTACATGGCGTTCCTCGTGGCAATCTTTGGAGCGATGGAGCAGTCCTATTCGGTTCTGGGGCTGACGGAGAAAGAGTGCCGGGCGGTGATGAATGAGCGGATCGCGTCCGAGGCGATCCTATGGGACGGGGAAAATTACGATGAGGAGGGCGTGTTTCTCACCAGATCCAATATGGCCTCTGTCTGTCTGAAACATTTTGAGGACTGGGGGTGGCTCAAACAGGACTATGATGAGACGCTGAATACCTATGTGGTCACCTTTCCGGAGTACAGTCAGATGTACGTGGAACTTTTTGCGAGACTGATGGATGAGGGTGACGGTCAGGAGCGTGAGAGCGTCCTTGCGATCTACAGCTATCTCTATACATACAGCGTGGATTCGGAAAAGAATAATGAGATCCTGAAAAGCGCTTTAAACGCATCGAAAAGGCTGGTGCGCATGCTGGTCAATATGCAGGACGGGATGCGTGAATATTTCGATGAACTTTCCCGACAGAAAGATTTCAAAGGAATCCAGGATGTCCTTGTCAGAGAAATCAACAACAGTGACAGCAGAAAGTACGCGATCCTCACGACAACGGATAGCTTTTACCGTTACAAAGAGGCGGTGAAGGAACTGATCGTGAAGAACCTTGATGAGAACGAGGCGAGGAGGAGAAAGAAGGAACTTGAACTGGCTGCGCTTCAAGAAGGGACGCCGGAGTCTGTCCGGTGCCAGAAGGCGATCCGGCTCTGCGATGAAGCGGCGGATATCATGTTCCGGATCGAGCGTCAGTCGGATGTGATTGAGAGAAGATACAACAAGCTGATCGAGCAGAAGACGGTGTTTGCGGGAAGGGCGGCTGCCCGGATCCGCTACATCATGCAGGAGGGGGCGGATGGCGATGACAGGACAACGTCGTTTGTCAGTCTTCTGAACCGGAGCGGCAGGAAAGTGAAGGTCCTGGAAGCGCTTGGAGAGAGGGTGCGGATGAGCGCGCCGTACCAGCTCCTGTCCCAGGATAGTCTGTACCGCAGAAAATCCACTGCAAAGGAAGTGTTTTCACCTCAGGCGTTGACGAAAGAAGAAGCGGTGTCAACAGAGGAGATGGATTCCTTTGTGTTGAAGCCCCTTTATACCCGGAAAGAAATCGAGGAGTTTCGGCGGAAAAATGAGAAAGAGGGTGTGTTCCGCGTGACGGAGGATACGGTGCACAGTGCTGAGGATCTGGAGAAGCTGTTTTTTGTATGGCAGGAGGCTACGGAGAGAACGGAAGGGAACGAAGAGATCACGCTCGGGGATGAGCTGGAAAACAGTGACGGATTCCGGTTTACCTCTCTTCAGATCTGTGAGAACGATATGGATCTGTCGAAATGATCCGAATTTGCCGGGATAAACGGGAAGAGATGGAAGAGCCATTGAGAATATAACGAACGGGAAAGGAAAAGCCTTATGTTTAAATATCTGGAAGAACTGGCGGTGACAGAGGCGGAGCAGGTGCGCAGAACAATACAGGCGCTGTTCAGGCAGACGTGCATCCTTCAAGTGAAGTACGATCCGGCGACTCTGACGCCGAGGGATAATCCGCAGTATGAGAGCTGTGCGAGACACCGGAATTTTATTGCTGATTACGTGGAAGTGCTGGGATGCGAACTGGTCCATGATGCCCAGGAGCATGTTTTCCGTCTTGCCGGGGAGCATGTGCCCCAGGAGAAGCTCAGCCTCACAAGTACGGTGATCCTCCTTCTTGTGAAGCTGATTTACAGGGACCGGATCATGGGAGAGGGACTGAACGCGCCCCTTACCACACTGAGGGAGATTCGCGAATATGGGAAGAACACGAATCTGCTCACAGAGAAGCTGACACAGGCTCAGTGGCGGGAGGCGCTGTCCCTGATGCGCGCGCACCAGGTTATAGACGTCCCTGGTGCGGTGAGGGACGTAGAGGATGATACGCCAATCTATATTTACAGCACCATAAACCTTTATGTGACGGCATCGGATATCAATGCGCTGATCGAGGAGTACCGGGGAGAGGAGGAAGAGTATGAAGCAGCCGAAAAAGCTTTTTACGAGGATACTGATCAATAACTGGGGCGGGATCAGCCATAAAATACTCACTCTTCACGAATATGTGAACCTGTTCAGCGGCAAGAGCGGCTCGGGAAAATCCACAGTCATGGACGCAATCCAGGTTGTTCTATATGGAAGCGTGTCCGCCAATTTCCTCAACAAAGCTGCAGATGATTCGAAGAACAAGCGGAGCGTGCTCAGCTATCTCCGGGGCGCGCAGAAGGATGGGAGCGCGAATCGGGAAGGCATGGACTTTTGTTCCCAGATCGTGATGGAGATTGAGGAAACGGGTACTCATATCACAACATGCATCGGCGTGGCTTTCGAAGTGGGAAAGAACGATACGGATCTGAGACGGTACAATTTCTTCAGTCATTCCGGAAAGATGCCCGAGGACGGATACCTGAAGGACGGTGTTCCCTATACCATTGACCAGATCCGGAAGCTGGCGAAAGAGCGGGCTGACAGTGTGGACAACCGGGGGCACGGCGATGTGAACAGGGTCTATCCCTCTAAGGAGGCATACCTGAACACGCTCTATGAAGTGATCTTCGGCTATGTGGAGCCGGGGCGCATGATCACCATGGAGAAGAGCGCCATTGCCCTGCGTATGACCAGCGGAACAGGTCAGTTTATCCGGGATTATATGTTCCCGAAGAGCCGGGAAAATACAGTGGCTGTGATCAGCGAGCAGCTTGGTGCCTATCGGGAGATCCGGGAGCGGGTGGAGGATCTGGAAAAGCGCATCGGAATGCTGGATGAGATCCATCAAGCGGATCTGGAACTGACCGGCGTCAGGGCGGACAAGCTGAATATTGAGACGCTGCAGAAATATGTGGATATCGAAGGCTGCCGGGCAAAGCTTGCCTCACGGCAGGAGGACCTGGAAAGGGCGAATGAGGCGATGGACCGGGCTGTGCGGCGGCAGAACGGGATCCGGGAGGAGCTTACTGCCCTGAGAAACCGGCTGGTGGACGTCCGGGCGGAATTAAAGAAGAGTGATTATGGGCAAAAGCAGCAGGAACTTCAGGAGATGGAGCATACCATCCGGCTCCTCGCGGACAGTTCCGCAGACTGGCGCAGGATTGTGAACGGTCTGAAATGCTGGGAAACGGATGAGACGGCAACAGATTATGTGAGCAACCGGGCTCTGCAGCTTATTGATGATTTTGCCCGGGGCGATGTGACGGAAGAAAGCTGTGGCGAACTGCGCACCCATCTGAAGGCTACCATGGACAATATCTCTGAGGAACTGGCAGAGAAAGCGGTGTCGATCCGTGAGCTGACGAAGGAACTCAGAGAGAAAGAAGAAGCCCTGGAGGATATGAACAATGACAGGAAACCCTATCCCAGAGAACTTAAGGAAGCCAGGGCGCAACTCCAGAGCGCGCTGAGCGACCGTTACGGCAGGACTGTTCATGTACACATCCTTGCGGATCTGTTTGATATTACAGATGAAAAGTGGAAAAACGCGGTGGAAGGGCGTCTCGGTCGGCTGAAGAAAAGCATGATCACTGAGCCGGCGTATGCTTTGGATGCGGCGAAGATTTTCCGGAAGATGAAGAAATTTGAGGAAGTAGATCTGATCAACAGCGCTGCCCTGAAACGGGAGTCGCCTCAGGCGGAGGAGCATTCTCTTTATGAGACGGTACACACGGATCTGGGGTATGTGGACTGGTGTCTGAAGCGCTATCTGGGAAGGGTCCGTAAGTGCGAGAGCGTGGAGGAGCTGGACGGCGTACGCGACGGCGTGACCCCGGACTGTTATTCCTACAGCAATTATATTTTCCGCCATCTGCGCAGCAGGGATTATACGAAAGGCGCGTGTATCGGGACCAGGATCTCGAAAGCCCGGCTGACGGAACTGGCGGAGGAGATCGCAGAGCTTCAGGAGAACCTGATCCGGGAACGCCAGACCGAGGCTTCCCTGAAAGAAGCGCAGAAATACGAGAGCCTGAACCAGGAGACGGGGCAGATCCTGCGCCTTGCTTCTGCGTCGGATGAACTGGAGGAATATTATAAAAAACAGGAACAGCTTCAGAAAGAGTTGAAGGAACTGGAAGACGGCACCAGAACGGCCGAGCTGAAAGTGGAGCAGAAGAAGCTGGAGGCATCCGTATCGGAGAAGGAAGAGACGTCCCGGGAGATCCAGAAAGAGCAGATCCGTCTGGGCGGAGTGGTGCAGACAGCGGAACGGGAGATAAGGGATCTGACGGTCAGATTGGATGAGCTGACAATGGGATTCACAGAGAATCCTGAACTGACGGAAGAGGTGAATGCTGAGATCGCGAAGCGGACAGAAGCTTCTTACCGACAGCTGCTGAGAACACAGTTTGAAGGGCTGAGCGCAAAGGAAGAGGAGCTTTCTGATGCGCGTACTATTGCAAGGAATCGGTTCAACATGGAATACCCGGCATACGGATTTACCGGAGTGGAGCACACGAACGACGTTTATGATCAGGTGCTGGACAGATGCCGCGGGGATTTCGAACCAAAATATAAAGATGAGTTCCGAAAACAGTATGAACTGGTCTATCATTCCCTGCGGGACAATGTGATCGCCACCCTGCACGGTGAGATCAAAGCCGCTTACAGGCACCGAAGGGAGATCAACCGGATGCTCTCCAGGATCCGGTTCTCTGACAGTATTTATCAGATCGATATCCTTCCGGCAAAGAATGAGAACGGGCAGTTTTACGATATGCTGATGGCTCCGGAACTGGACAGCAAAGTGATCGATACCGATGGCATAGACGGACAGTTGAGTCTGATGGAGGATGAGTTCTTTCAGAACTATGAGCAGAAGATTCGGCTTCTCACGGAGAAGTTTATGCCTCTGAAGGAAGAGGGCAGCCAGAACCGGGAGAAGCACCGTCAGGAAATGGAGCGTTTCGCGGATTACCGCAATTATCTGAATTTCAGCATGTATGAGCAGGTGATCGACGAAAACGGCGTGGAGAAGAAGAACTACGTGGATGATATGGCCGGGGTGGATTCCGGCGGAGAGGGGCAGAATCCGAAATATGTGGCTCTGCTCGCGGGCTTTGCCATGCTGTATATGCAGCAGAGCAGCCGGGATTCCAAGATCCGCCTCGTACTCCTTGACGAAGCGTTCTCCAAGATGGACAAGGAGAGGAGTGAGGTGTGCCTGAGGTATGCCAGAGAGCTGGAGCTGCAGCTCATCGTCTGCGTGCCCGACGAGCGTCTGCAGTCCCTGATCCGGAATGTGGACAGTGTGTACGGGTTCCGGCGGTTCAAGAATCAGGTCAGCATGATGCATATAGACAAAGGGGATTATCTTGAAATGATCGAAGGCGGATGAAGAAAAATCTGAAAAATGCTTGACAAAACAGGAAAGGCATGTTAATGTAATACAGCAACTGCCGAAGACAGTAGGTGCTGTAAAGCGTAAGGATTAAAACGCCTACCGAGGAAAGTGAGATTTATTACGAAAGTATGAATTTGCAAACCTCTGTGTCTTTGGATGCGGAGGTTTTTGTTTGTGGAAGATCCTTCTGCAGAAGAGATACTTTGGCAGTACACGCAGAATAAAATAAGGAGGTGTACCCGAAAGTGGCAAAAGTTGAATTGAAACAGCCGATCGTTGACGCGATCGCAGAAGAAATCAAAGACGCTCAGTCAGTTGTTCTTGTTGACTACCGTGGACTGACAGTTGCTCAGGATACAGAGCTTCGTAAGCAGCTCAGAGAAGCTGGTGTCGTATACAAGGTATACAAGAACACAATGATGAAGAGAGCTTTCGAAGGGACAGAGTTCGCAGGACTTGAGAACTGTCTGGAAGGACCGAGCGCTATCGCTATCTCAAAGGATGACGCGACAGCACCGGCAAGGATCCTTTGCAAGTTTGCAAAAGACGCTCCGGCACTCGAACTTAAGGGCGGAGTCGTAGAAGGAAACGTTTACGACATTGCAGGACTTACAGAACTGTCTAAGATTCCTTCAAGAGAGGAACTTCTTTCAAGACTTCTTGGAAGCATGCAGTCACCGATCACAAACTTTGCGCGTGTTATTAAACAGATCGCAGAGAAAGACGGCGAGGCTGCTCCGGCTGAAGCAGCAGCCGGGGAAACAGCCGAGGCATCTGCTGAGGCAGCAGAAGCACCGGCAGCAGAATAAGAAAACAGAAATTCTGCTAAGTGAGATTTATATTTAAAATAATTTAAATTAAGAAAATGGAGGATATCAAAAATGGCTAAATTGACAACAGCTGAAATGATCGATGCGATCAAAGAGTTATCAGTATTAGAGTTAAACGAGCTTGTAAAAGCTTGCGAAGAAGAGTTCGGCGTATCTGCAGCAGCAGGTGTTGTGGTTGCAGCAGCAGGCGGAGACGGAGCGGCTGCGGCGGCTGAGAAGGATGAGTTTGATGTAGAGCTTGTTTCTGCAGGAGCTTCCAAAGTTAAAGTTATCAAGGTTGTACGTGAGATCACAGGTCTTGGACTGAAAGAAGCAAAAGAGCTTGTTGACAATGCTCCGAAGGTAGTAAAAGAGGCTGTTTCCAAAGCAGAGGCTGAGGAGATCAAGACAAAACTGGAAGAGCAGGGTGCAGAGGTTAACCTGAAATAATCACCTGGACAATGACGCAGCGACCGCAGAAGATAAAACCACTTCTGCGGTCTTTTTGCTCATATGAAGACGCTCGGACAGAAGAACTTCTTCATATGAGCAAAAACTTTGGTTCCCGCTATATGAGAAATATCCGGACATAAAAAGAACGTGTCCGGAACGGGCACGCGATATAGGATAGAATAATATCACATATAGAACAAAAAGTCAAGAAAAATCGTAAAAATCTTGTTGACAACAAAAAGGACATTGTGCTATAGTATAAGATGCTCTATTATGGAAAGCTATGCCATATTACGGCGGAGAAGCCGCCGGCGCTTTCGTCTATAAGCAGAAGTTCAGACGGTCCGGCATATGGCAGGCCGATGAAAAAAATATATGAGGAGTGAAACGTCAATGGAGAAAAACAGAATCCGTCCCATCAAAACCGGAAAAAGCTTCCGCATGAGCTATTCCAGGCAAAAAGAAGTATTAGAGATGCCAAACCTCGTTGAAGTTCAGAAGGATTCCTATCAGTGGTTTCTGGATGAAGGACTCAAAGAGGTGTTTGATGACATTTCACCGATCGCCGATTACAGCGGTCATCTGAGCCTGGAATTCGTTGATTTTACGCTCTGTGAAGACGACGTGAAGTACACGATCGATGAGTGCAAGGAGCGTGACGCGACATATGCGGCACCCCTGAAGGTCAGGGTCAGACTTTATAATAAGGAAACTGATGAGATAAACGAACACGAGATCTTCATGGGAGATCTGCCGCTGATGACGAAGACAGGTACATTCGTGATCAATGGAGCGGAACGTGTTATCGTCAGTCAGCTCGTGCGCTCTCCGGGAATCTATTACGGGATCGCCCACGACAAGCTCGGAAAGAAGCTCTATTCAGCTACTGTGATTCCCAACAGAGGAGCATGGCTTGAGTATGAGACGGACTCCAATGACGTTTTTTACGTGCGTGTCGACAGGACGAGGAAGGTGCCGATCACGGTTCTTATCCGTGCCCTTGGTATCGGGACAAACGCAGAGATCGTTGAACTTTTTGGCGAGGAACCGAAGATTCTTGCCAGCTTTGGAAAGGACACTGCTGAGAACTATCAGGAGGGTCTGTTAGAGCTGTACAAGAAGATCCGTCCGGGAGAGCCGCTTGCGGTAGACAGTGCGGAAAGTCTGATCACAAGTATGTTCTTTGACCCGAGACGCTATGACCTGGCGAAAGTTGGACGCTATAAATTTAATAAGAAGCTGATGCTCAAGAACCGTGTGACAGGACGCGTGCTTGCAGAGGATGTGGTGAGCCCGATCACTGGTGAGATCGTTGCGGAAAAAGGAACGAAGATCACCCGTGAGATCGCGGACGCGATCCAGAATTCCGCGGCTCCGTATCTGTGGGTTGAGGGAGAGGACGAGTCCAGGAACATCAAGGTCCTTTCCAATATGATGGTGGATCTCCAGGCAGTGGTTGACATCGACCCGAAGGAAGTCGGAGTGAAGGAGCAGGTATACTATCCTGTTCTTGCGGGCATTATCGAGGAGGCAGCAGGCGATATTGATGAGATGAAGCGGATGATCAAACGTGATATCCACGATCTGATCCCGAAGCATATCACAAAAGAGGATATCCTTGCTTCCATCAACTACAACATGCATCTTGAGTACGGCATGGGAAATGACGACGATATCGATCATCTGGGCAACCGTCGTATCCGTGCGGTAGGAGAACTTCTCCAGAACCAGTACAGGATCGGTCTTTCCAGACTGGAGAGAGTAGTCCGCGAGAGGATGACCACACAGGATCAGGAAGGAATCTCCCCGCAGTCTCTGATCAATATCAAACCGGTGACCGCGGCGGTGAAGGAGTTCTTCGGATCCTCCCAGCTTTCACAGTTCATGGATCAGAACAACCCGCTCGGTGAGCTGACCCACAAGAGACGTCTGTCAGCCCTGGGGCCTGGAGGTCTGTCAAGAGACCGTGCAGGATTCGAGGTGCGAGACGTACATTACTCCCACTACGGAAGAATGTGCCCGATCGAGACTCCCGAGGGTCCGAACATCGGTCTGATCAACTC
>DWUT01000307.1 GCA_019120615.1 Candidatus Mediterraneibacter norfolkensis | reverse complement strand
GAGCGAACTGAAAAATATTTTAAAGGAGGATTATTTTTATGCAGATTGATTTGAATGAAATAAATGTTCCCCAGCAAGAATTGCAGGATGTGATCAACCGAAGCATGGTCTCCGTCAGAAGGATGCACCGCAGGAAACTGTTCTTCCGAGTCGTTTCCAGATGCGGCGCCGCGGCAGCCGCCATTGTCGCCGTGGTCGGGATCTGCGCCGCCAATCCTGCCTTCGCTGAAAATATCCCGCTGATCGGTCACATCTTTGAGCAAGTGCAGGACGAACAGCAGTATCCGGGAGATTACAGTACAAAGGCTGACCAGCTTACCGGGACCAATGTCAGTACTTCTCAGGGGATCACTGTCACGCTCTCCGAGATTGTCTGCACGGAGAAATCCATGAATGTCTCCGCCATGATCGAGTCCGAGGACGCATTTCCTGAAGACGCGCTCACCATGGCGGAAAACATGGATGAAGGCTACGGCTCTCATTTCTATCTGGATGCCGATCAGAGCGAAACCTCTTTCGCAGCTTGCGAAGACGGCGTGGAAGACATACTGGATCTGAAAGGAGAATTTACAGACGACCATACATTTATCGGAATGTTCCGGATCGATTTCGACCTGTATCCCTTTGCCGGCGTCACCATACCGGATCAGTTCACCTGGAATCTGAAGATCTGCGGCATCTCCTATTACCCGGGGATGGATGTTCCCGCAAAGAATCTGGCTGACGAAGGAGAATGGACCTTCTCCAATGAAGTCACGAAACAGGCATCAGATGCCCGGACTGTCCAGGTCGGTCAGTATATGCCGAACGGAGACGGAATCACCGATATCACGATCTCTCCCTATGAAGTTATCATCAACTATGACTATGATGAAAGCAGGATCCAGCCCGGATACGAACGTTATGACTCGATCTTCAGCGTCATGCTTGACGGTTCCGGGAAGGTGATCAACGACAAAGTCGGACTTTTCTCTCCGGAAGGATACGATCTGTCAAAGATCACCGTTTATTCACTGGCCACGCCGGATGAAGCCGCAAGCACCGAGGTACAGGAGAAGCTGACCGACGAAAGTTTTGCCTCCCAGCTTCCCGGATGGCTGGAAGAAAACGCGGTGTCGAAGATTGAAATACCGCTGGAGGGATGAGTGAATAGTATTCTTTCATCTCTGAACACTATAGATTCATAATTAATCCCCGGATTCTCTGGCATTGTACCAAAAATTCCGGGGATCTTATTACTCTATTTTGTTATTTCGAAAACAAATTTATTATTACTCCACACATCATCTGTAAAGTGAATTTCCATTGCGGTCCAATCAGCCGGCACTTCATATCCGATATAACCATTCATCTTTTTCCCTGGAGCGATTGTCCCATCCAGTTGTGTAGCATCAGACTTTTCCATCATCGCATTCAGAGAATAATTCAAAGAATAATCATCTGCATATGCTTCAAAACTCATCATACTGCTTACATTTATTTCCGAATCTGAATTATTAGCTATTTCAAAATTAACAAGAACAAAAACATTTCCATCGGCCGGAGTATTATACTCTGATCCATTGCTTTCCTCATAATCCACCAGAGTCACCTGAACATCATTCATTTCTGCTGTCTCGCCTATTCCGAATTTTGTCTGTTCTTGAGATTCATTGTCCAATTCTTCTGTCTCACTTTGCTCATTATTCTGTTCTTGTGAAGTATTGTCTACTCTCTGGGGTGTCTTTTCTCCCCCTCCAGCAACTGAAGCAATTATTACCAGCGCTACAATTATCACAATCACTACAAGAATTACTTTCAGACATCCGCCTTTTTTCTTTTTCATTTCTTCCCCCTCCATTTTTATCCTACTTTATACTACTTTATCTTATTCAATGGCATATGTCAAGATTCTATCGTATACATATAAACATAACTGTTTTCTTTATATATAACTTTGAAATGAGGAATTTTATGAAGCCATTGAAAAATAAAGTAAGCATCACCCTCGACTCTGATATCATCGAATCGATAAAACATCTTGCAGAACAGGATGACCGTTCTTTTTCACAATATATCAATCTTGTCCTGAAAGAGTATTTAACCAGCCGAACTGATAAAGACTCAGAGGAATGATGCTTTTATATTTTATAGATTTTTTTATCGGATTTGGTATGCTGACAGCATACATTCAGAATAAAACAGCTTCCAATACTACGCTGATAAAAGCTGCAATTACAATGAGAACAAATTCTGCGATAATATAACCAGGTACTCGTATCCTTAAAGATTTACTTTTTACCAGAGGGAGACGCTCTCTCCATCCACGATAATTCCATATAACAAACACCATAACAATTTGAGATAAAAATATCAGAGATTGTTCCAGGCGCAGTTTTCCGACTGGAAGCGGGATCCCATTCGACGTCAGTTCCAGAGAGAAGCAAAACCAGATAAGAAATAAATACCCTGCTATAGCAGAAATCATATGAGATGGTTTTCTCTCCCTGAATCCAGGCGGTACAAAACTATATTTATTGACAGATTTTTTGTTCCTTTTGTCGAGTTTTTTATCTTTGCCAAACTGTATATCATTAAAAATAACACATAAATCGTATTCCAGTTCTTCCACATTCTGATATCGGTGTTCTCTGTCCATTTGAATACATTTTTGAATCACCGGACCACATTTTCCTTCTGCTGTCTGATTCACAGGAAATTGTTTGGTCAACATATAATTTAAAAGTACTCCCAGTGCATAAATATCTGTTCGATTATCTGTCTGAGAAAATCCAAACTGCTCTGGTGCAGCATAACCTGCAGTTCCCATCAAAACCGTATCATGTTTCTTGTCCTTCTGAAATGAACGGGCAATATTAAAATCCACGATTTTAACGCACTTTTCTTCATCCAGCATTATATTTTCCGCTTTTAAATCACGACATATGATAGGAGGCTCCGCATGATGTAACGTTTTAAGCCCTTCACACAGCTCCCAGATAATATGTACCGCTTCTTTCTCACTTACGTCTCTCTGATGTACAATTTCCTCGAGTGTTTGCCCTTCTATATATTCTTCTACAATGATAATCTCCTCTGAATGTTCTATGCATTCATATATCTTCGGTATATATCTGCTGGGATTCTCCTGCAGATACCTGTAAATGTTAAACAGATTGCCAGATACATGTTTCTCCACACATATCTTTCCATCTGATATTCTTCTCTTTAACCGAATATTTTTATTTTCAACAAGATTTCCAAGATCACTATATTGTGACAAACAATATTCATCTTTTACCTTCACTTTTTTCTCCTCTTGCATTTACTCTTCATAAATTATAAGATATATGCAACGCTTATGTACAGCACACTTTGCAATTTAAGCAAATGTCTTAAAAAGGGGATATTTTGTCGTGGGAAAAACAACAGATGAGTTACTTAATCAGTTATCCAATATGAAAACTATATCTGAACTGCATTCGTTTACTACAGATACAGAAAAATCAGACTATAAACTTTTATTTCATGAATATATATCGGAATTTGTGAATGCCTCACCACTGTCTGTCAGTGAAATCATTCAAAAATCCCGAATTCCACGAACCTATGGCTATCAAATTTTAAACGGTTCCAGAAAACCGGGACGCGACAAAGTAATCTCACTTTGCTTAACTCTCTCACTTTCTTTGAAAGAAACACAAAGGGCACTTACTATTGCGAAAGAAAGTATATTATATCCAAAAAACAAACGTGACTCCATTCTGATTTTTTCCATAAACAAAAGGTTGTCTGTTGATGACGCAAACGACCTTTTATATGAATTAAACGAAAAACTGATTGAATAACCATATAAGCAAAAAGAACCTGTATATTGTACAGATTCTTTTTACTCCCTATCTCCCGATCAGAACTCTCTTCCCCTGAAAAGCAAACCCGTATTTTCTTATCCTTTCCTCCGGAATTCCCCGTGCTGTCAGATCTGACGCATACTTCTTATCTTCAATCTGCCGCAACGCCGACTTTACTGTCTCTGACAGATCCGCCTCTTCTTCTCCGTCTCTGACCTTGAATTCAAAGATAAATGCCGGGTTGCTGTGCTCCCGGGGCTCCATCACCACATCGTATCTTCCAAATCCACTTTCTCTGTTCGATGTAATGATATACCGGTCTCCCAGTTCAACAAGCAGACCGAGTACAAACCCATGATAAAACCGTTCCGGTTCGCTCTCGGCCGAGGATCTGTTTCCGCTGTCAAAGAAACTGATCGTTGCCATGGCAACACGGTTCATATAAATATTCATGGCTTTCAGATCATCTGCAAACAGCGCCCTGATAAAATCATTATATCCGCAGTCATAATCGGCAAACCACTCATGTATGATCCCGTTAAACATCACATGCACTTCTTTATTCGTCAGTTCCAGACAGCAGCAGGTCCTGCCTGTCCGCTCGTTAAACTCCGTGTCCGCCACTTTCAGATATCCGCCCGCGAGCAGAAGGCTCCAGATCGCGCTCTCGCTTGTATCAAGCTGATTATAGACGATCTGTTCATCAATCTCTGTCCGGATCTGCCCTCCCTTCATAAGAAGTTCAAAGTCTTCTTTAATCTTCTTTCCGCTTTCGCGGATCAGTTTTCCGGCAAGACTGTTTGAACTTGTATTCGCCCAATACGCCCCAAGCTTTCCCGTATCAAGAAAATTAAGGATCGACCACGGATTATAAATATCTTTAATCTGTCCAAAAGTAAAACCGTCATACCACTTTTTTACGTTTTCTCTCTGATCAGAAAGTCCATATTCATCCAGCGCTGAAAAAACTTCTTCCTCTGTGAATCCAAAACTGGACGCATACTCGTCTGAAGTGGTCGTGATCACTTTCAGGTTATTGAGATCTGAAAAAATTGATTCCTTACTCACTCTGGTAATTCCCGTCATGATTGCCTTCTCAAGATACGGATTGCTCTTAAACGACGCGTTAAAAAGACTTCTTACAAATGCAGTCAGTTCATCCCAGTAATCTTCCAGATAAGCTTCCTGCATCGGAGTATCATATTCATCCAGAAGGATGATCACTTTCTTTCCATAGTAGCGAAACAGAAACTCTGACAGCCTTCTGAGACTGAGTGTCACCTCGTACTCCTCCGCAGAAGAAGCGATGAGATCAAAATATCTTTTCTCATTTTCATTCAGCAGGCTTCCCTCTGTCAAAAAATAATACTTGTTATACTGATCCGCTATCACTGCTCTGATCTTTTTCCATGCCGATGTATAATTCGTTTCTTTTATATCAGAAAAAGTCAGTGAAATGACCGGGTACGTGCCATGAAGCCGGCGGAATTTTTCATCCTGCCATATCTGCATATTGTCGAAAAGATCCATGCGCTCGCCGCAGGTCACTGAAAAAAACTGCTCCACCATACTCATGGTAAGCGTTTTTCCAAATCTTCTTGGACGTGTGATCATCGTCACGTCATCCCCTGACTCCCACCATTCTTTAATGAATAAAGTTTTATCCACATAAAAGGCGTTTCGCTCTTTTATTTTCGTAAAATCCTGAATGCCTATGGCAACAGTCCTCTTCATGGTTCACGTCTCCTTTCCGGTCTTTGCTGTAATTTAGTATAACATAAAACAGCAGTCAAAATAACTGCTGTTTTATCTGATCCATATTATTTTAGATTTTTATTTCTTCGTTACCGTTACTTTACTGCTATTACATTTCTTACCTGCCAGCCACTTCGTCAAACTCTCTCTGGATCTGTGCCGACGGCTCCGGTGTCAGGAGCGATACAACGACAATGCAGATACAGGAGAAAATAAACGCCGGAAGAAGTTCATAGATATCCCACAGGCCTCCCAGCGGGCGTACAAGCAGATTCCAGACAAATACCATTCCTGCTCCGCTGACCATACCTGCGATGGCGCCTGCCCTCGTCGTTCTCTTCCAGAACAGGCTGAAGAGCATCAGAGGTCCGAATGTAGCGCCGAATCCTGCCCAGGCAAAGCTTACGATAGTGAAGATGACACTGTTCTCATCCAGAGCGATGATGATCGCCACCACAGCGATCAGAAGCAGCGTCAGTCTGGAGATGTTCAGCACCTCCCTGTCAGAAGCCTTCTTTCTGAACAGTCCCTGATAAATGTTTTTTGCAAATGCAGACGCCGCGATCAGCAGATAGGAATCTGAGGAACTGATCGTCGCCGCAAGAATTCCCGCCATCACAAATCCCGCGATCAGAGGAGGAAGCAGGTTTGTGGAAAGAAGGATGAACACGTTCTCCGCGTCAGACGACGTCGTCAGAGCCGTCGGGAAAAGAGTCCGTCCTACCAGTCCGATAAACACAGCAATGGTCAGAGAGATAACGCACCATACTGTCGCGATCCGGCGGGAACGTTTCAGTTCATCCTCATGACGGATCGCCATGAAACGAAGGAGTACCTGAGGAACTCCGAAATATCCCAGTCCCCATGCAAGGGCGGAAGCGATGGGAAGGAAGCCGTACTGAGCCGCCTCGCCAAACAGAGGGGCACCGTTTACAGACTGCTGTACGCCGTCCACTGTCTGAGGCGTCGCAATCCCAAAGAAATCGAGGAATCCCGGGATAGACTGCACATTCTCAATGACAGCGCCAAGACCTCCCGCTGAGACTGTTCCCACAACAACGATCACGCCCAGCGCCACGATCATGACCACTGCCTGCATGAAATCCGACGCACTCTCCGCCAGGAATCCGCCGATGATCGTATAGATCAGCACAAACACCGCGCCCACGATCATCATCGGGACATACGGCATACCAAACAAAGTGGAAAAAAGTTTTCCGCAGGTCACGAGACAACTTGCCGCATAGACCGTGAAGAAGATAAGAATAAACACAGCCGCGATCGTCATGATGACCTTTCGCTTCTCGTGGAAACGGTTCGAAAAATACTCCGGAAGCGTGATGGCATTTCCCGCCTTTTCACTGTACCGGCGAAGTCTCTTTGATACGATCAGCCAGTTGACGTATGTCCCTGCCGCCAGTCCGATGGCAGTCCATGCAGCATCTGCGATACCGCACCAGTAAGCCACGCCGGGCAGTCCCATGAGCAGCCATCCCGACATGTCCGAAGCCTCTGCGCTCATCGCCGTCACCCAGGGGCCAAGGCTCCTGCCGCCGAGAAAATATGCATCTGAACTTGCATTTGCCCTTCTCGCAAAAGTAACACCTAAAATGATCACCGCAGCCATGTAGATGGCCATGGCGATCAGTATCTGTAATGTGTCTCCCATTCCATTAGTCCTTTCTATTTTCGCATCGCTGCTTATCGATGCTTTTTTCTGCATCTGCCAGGGCGTCTCCTCCGATAATGAGATTTTCTCATCACTCCGGTCGAAAATCCGCCTGTTTCTCATGACGCAATATGGGACTAATTATAAACAAACTATAAACTATTTGCAATATTTATTTATATTTATGCAGAAATCCCTGGATTTTTTTCCTCAGTTCCTTTACCCTGGAAGGATCCTCTCCGCCGGAATTGATCCCGATCACCGCTTCCTCTGTCATCACCACAGACGGGAAATAAAAATCACAGAGGCTCTTGTCGTCCGCCACATTCACTGTGACGCCTCTTTCCCGGCATTCCTCCCAGATCATCCGGTTGGTCTTTCTGCTGTCCGTAGCCGCCAGTACCAGGTCATAACCTGCTGTATCGCCCGGCTGATATTCCCGATACTCTACCGTGATCCTCCCCTGCCGCTCCAGTTCCGAAAGTTCTTCGCACAGCGCCGGCGCCGTCACATGGATGACCGCTCCGAATTTCAGCAGAGTCTTCACGCGCCGGAGGGCGATCCTTCCTCCGCCTGCCATCAGCACTTTCTTCCCTGTCAGATCCACAAACATGGGAAAATATGGTCTCTCCATATGCCTTTTCTCTCCTTGACTCTGACATTTTTGTTGAACATACTAAATAATAACCATGCTGATTTCACTCGTCCAGCATATACAGAAGCGCATTGCAGATGCACGCCGCGATATTGCTTCCGCCTTTGCGTCCTCTCGCAACGATATAAGGCGTATCCTCCAGACTCAGGATCAGTTCCTTTGACTGCACCACATTGACAAATCCGACGGGAACACCGATGATCAGTTCCGGTCTGACAGCGCCTTCCTTTATCAGTTCATAAAGCCGGACAAGGGCCGTAGGCGCATTTCCCACAGCAAAGATCAATCGGTCATTGCGTATCCCGGCTCCAGGCATGCTTTTTCCGTCGGATGGCGCTGCTTCTTCCTTCGTCTGTGCGGCCTTGTACATATCCGCCGCCTTATCCATGCTTGCCGCCGCTCTCGTGGTGCCGTTTTTCTTCGCCGCTTCCGCCACATCTTCATCCGACATGAAACAGTACACTTCTCCTCCATACCGGGCAAGTCTCTTTTTGTTGATACCGGCACGTCCCATCTGAGTGTCCGTTACGATGGACGCTCCGTTCCGTATCGCATCGAGCGCACGCTGTACCGCATTTTCCGAGAAGACGAGGTTGTCCGCATAATCAAAGTCGGCGCTGGTATGGATACACCGCTTGACGATCGGCTCAGTCCCCGGAATGAGCATCTTATCTCCCAATTCTTCTGTTATGATCTCAAAACTTCTCTTTTCAATATCCGCAGGAAGCACCTGCTCAAGTTCTGTCAGCATCTGAATCTCCCCTTTCCACAACTTCATTATTTTATCTGTGTCCCGATTCCGCATACGACCCGGTCCACCCGGTCCGCCCTGTTGGCAAAGGCCGTGCAGATCCGTCCCACCGTTTCCCGGTACTCCCGCTCAAAGGCGTCCACCGGGACCAGTCCGCATCCTACTTCATCGCAAATGAGGATCAGTTCCCGGTCGCGCTTCCGAAGCGTATCGATCAGTTCTTCTTTGTTCCTGCCTGCCTTCATCCATCTTCTCACAAATAGGTGAAAACAGTTCATGGCGCTGCATGTCGCGATTTCTTCCAAAGCACACTCTGAGCCATCTGTCCATTCTGTATCCGGATACAGTTTTTTCGCATAATCAAGCTTTCCCTGAAAGGCGCCGCCGATGATCAGTTTCATCCTCATAGTTTCCCGTCCCTCTGATATTTTTCCCTCTACCTGTTTCTCCTCTGGCATTCTGCTCTCTGGCATTTTGTCCTCTGGTGTCTGTTTCCCTTTTACAAAAACCGGAATCCCGTATATCACTTCCGTTACCCGGTCCGCCATCTCAGCCAGAGCCCGGTTGATCTGCGCGAGGTTTTTCTTATAAACCGTCATTTCCACAGAATCCGGCTCAGATTCGGAGAATACTTCGTTGGTAACCACAATCAGATGTCTGCATTTTTTCTTAAGAAGACGGATCCCGTTTACCACAGCTTCCACTGTGTTCTCCCCGGCTCCGCCTTCCATATACATTTCATTGGCAGTAAGATTGGACACGCACTCCAGAAGGACGCAGGCTCCGGACAGATCCGGTGATGTCTTCTCCGCCAGTTTTCCCGGCAGATCCTGATACCACTCCAGTGTACGGAAACCTTTCCCTGCCCGCATTTTCCTGTGATTTTCAATCTTTTCCTCGGTCTCTTTTCCATAGGGAAACATATCCGCGATATAGTATAGAAGAGCACTTTCCTTTTCATTTTGTTTCAAAAACCTCTGGCATCGGCAGACTGAATCCTCCGCGTACGCAGACTTTCCGCTTCCACTGCCTCCCGTGACAAGTTCCATCATGATTTTCTTTTCTCCTGTCTGCGGGGCATCCCTATCCGGAACACCGCATCCACAATAAAGATCGCCAGAGCGATCACCCCTGCGATCTCCAGCGTCTGTATCAGATAATAAGATGCCTGTGTCCGGTCATCTGCAATGATATAATAGACCGCCCTGTACATACCTGCTCCAGGCACAGTAGGAAGGATGCCGGCGATCAGGAACACCGTGACCGGAGCCTTGAAGATCCTTGCAAAGATATGTGCCAGCAGTGAGATCACAAGAGCGGAAAGGAAACATGCAGGCACCGTATCCAGCCCCTTCTGCATTCCGAAAAAGTATACCCAGCCTCCGCAGGCTCCGGCAAATCCTGCCTGCAAAAGATATTTCCCCGGAGTCTCTACCAGGACCGCAAATCCAACGACAGCAAGAAAGCATCCCGCTGTCACCAGAAACAGTTCCATCATCAAAGACCACCTCCCTGCCAGAAAACCGTGGTCAGCGCCATTCCCACACCGACTCCGATGGCAACGGCCGCAGCCGTCACAAAAGCCTCCAGTGCTCTCGCCCCTCCCGAGATATAATCTCCCCGGAGAGTATCCCGTATGGCATTTGTGATCGCTACGCCGGGGACCAGGGGCATGATCCCGCTGATGATGACCGTATCCATGTTCAGAAGAGGATTCCACAGCTTCAGGAGCACCGCCGCAACGGCAATCCCCGCCGCGCAGAGGATATTCAGTATAAAAGCGCCGGTCTTCACTCTCTTTCCGATGGTCATCAATACTGCAAGCACAATTCCCGCGCCTCCCGCGGCAAAAATCTCACGCAGTCCCCCGCCGAACAGAGGGGCAAATCCTGCCGGGACCAGGATCGTCGACAGATTATACATCCATACTGTATACTGCTTTCCTTTTATTCTTTTCAGCTTTTCCCATGTCTCCTCCGCCGAGAGTTCCCCGGCACAGTATTTCCTGGAAATCTCGTTTACCTCCACGATCCGGTGCATGTTGGTTCCCCTCTCATGGACCCTGCGCATCACCGTGACCGCCTCCTGTCCGGGGCGGTCAATGGTTACGATGATCCCGGTCAGCATCACAAGCGATTCTGTTTCCGCAGTGCCCGCCGTATCCAGGATATGTTTGATCGTATCCTCCACCCGGTAGGTCTCCGCTCCGCTTCTGAGCATGATTTCTCCCGCAAGGACCGCCATATTCGCGATTGATTTGTCATCCATTGCTCCAAACCTCTTTTCAGATATCCGCATACCGATACTCCAGCGCCCCGCTGGCCGGGATCTGCCGGATCCCGGTGATCTCCGGATTCACCAGATTCACGCTTTTCATTGCATAAAGGGGAATGATATAGAACTGTTCCCCGACGGCAAGTTTCTCCGCCTGGTGCATCAGATCCGCACGCTTCCCCGGATCCGCTTCCGAATTTGACTGCTCCACAAGAGCGTCATACTCCGGATCATTGATCCCGCTGCAGTTGTACGTACTGTTGGACAGCAGCATGGACAGATAAGTGTAGGGATCCGCAAAATCCGCGGTCCAGTTCATCCGGATCAGCTCGAAATCGCCTGCATAACGGCTGCTGTAGTTGGACTGAAGTTCCTGGGCGTTCAGTTCAATATTGATATTCAGTTTTTCCTTTAACTGAGACTGGAGTACCTGAGCCGTATCCGAGTCCATTTCCAGTGTGGGGTAACTGTAGGTCAGCGTGGGAAATCCTTCCCCGTCCGGATACCCTGCCTCTGCGAGAAGTTCCCGGGCTCTCTCCACATTTTCCTCAAAAGGCTGCTCTGCCTCGTCTACAAAATACTCTCCCGTCTCTTTGTCTTTCATATACTTTGCGATCAGGTTATAGGTCGGCTCTGTGTCTGATCCCACGATCTGACAGAGTTCCTCCCGGTCGATGGCAAGGTTGATCGCTTCCCGGACCCTGACGTCGTCCAGCGGCTCCACATTCAGATTAAAATAAATATACCGCGTGGCGATCAGATCCGTGACCAGCAGATCATCCTGTCCCTCATAGAGTTCCATGACCGTGGACGGAAGTGAAGTCGCCACGTCCACCTCTCCGGTCTCATAGGCATTTGCCATGGACTGGGTGTCATCAAAGAACCTGTATGTGATCCGGTCCAGATGAATATTGTCCCTGTCCCAGTAGTTCTCATTTTTCTCCAGAACGAAATACTGATCCGGCACATATTCCGTCAGGTAAAAAGGACCGTTGGCAAGACTGGTCTCCGGATCCGTATCCCAGCCGCTGTCCGGAGAATCCGCGTATTGTTCACAGGAAGGTGTGTACACCGGAAGCCTGAGAAGATCCAGGAAATACACACAGGGTTCCTCCAGATGAAAGACCAGTGTATGATCATCCGGTGCCTCAACGCCCAGCGTATCCATCTCCGCCTCGCCGTTATAGATTGCCTCCGCATTCTCGATCGGAAACAGATAGTTTGCATATCCGCTGCCCGACGCCGGGTCCAGCGCACGGGTGATGGTGTTGAGAAAGTCTCCGGAAGTTACCGGCGTTCCATCTGACCAGAGGGCATCCTCTCTGAGATGAAATGTCCACTCCGTGGAATCCTCACTGACTTCATATGAATCCGCAGCTCTGTACTCGATCTCCCCGTTCTCATCAAAAGTCAGAAGTTCATCGAGGGCGCTGACCGAGTAGGCGAGATAGGTAAGGGCAATGGAGCCTGCCGGATCCAGTGTCCCGGTCTCGCTGTTGATCGCCACTGTGATCTCTTTGTCTCCGGCGTCCGTTCCTTTGTTTCCGCCGCTCCCGGATCCGGAGCACCCGGTCAGAACCGCCGCACAGAACAGGATTCCCGAAACGAGGAGGGCTGCCGCCCGCTTTCCGGCCGGATACCCGCTTCCTCTCCTCCTGTTCTGTCTGTTCTTCTCATTGTCACCCCTGCAGTCTATGTTCCAGTCTGTCACGTTTCTTTCCATAATTTCCTTTCCTGTCTTTCAGATCTGTGAAGTCATTATATAGTCTCTGCTGCGCCTTCCGCTGTGTTCCTCGGAATAGAGGAAACAGGACACTGCCCGTTCCCCGAATCTGTATGTTTCCGGTTCCTGCTCTGTGCAGCACTTCATCGCATAGCCGCACTCTCCGGCAAAAGGACATCCTTTATCCCCCATTCCCCTGTTTCCGGCATCCTGTTTTCCTGCCGGAAGGCCGCGTATCCTGCGCGCCTTTAACGGATCTGCATCAGGGGATGCTTCCAGGAGCAGCTTTGTATACGGATGCCAGGGATCGGAACAGACTTCCCTGGTCCGCCCGGTCTCCACCAGTCTTCCTCCGTACATGACGCCCATCCGGCTGCTGATCCTGCGGATCACATGCATGTCATGGGAGATAAACAGACAGGCGATCTGCTGTTCCCTCTGGATATCCAGAAGAAGGTCAAGGATCTGCTGCTGCGTCACTGCATCAAGCGAGGAAAGTGCCTCATCACAGATCAGGATTTCCGGACGTACGATCAGCGCGCGGGCGATTCCGATCCTCTGCCGCTGTCCGCCGGAAAATTCAGACGGATATTTGTCCATATCGTCTTCCGTCAGCCCGACCCGCTCCAGCATATCCCGGATCCGCTCTCTCCTTCTCTCCCGGTCTGCTCTTTCCTCCGGGGAACCCGCGGCCCGCAACGCCTCATCCAGCGCCTGTCCCGCGGTGAGACAGGGGTTAAGTGAGCCGTAAGGATCCTGGAAGACCATCTGGATCCTTCCTCCGCCTCTCCTGCTTCTTTCCAGAGGTTCATCTCTGTAGAAAACAGTCCCGCTGTCTTCTTTCAGGATTCCTGTCAGTATCCTTGCCAGAGTCGTCTTCCCGCTGCCGCTCTCTCCCGCCAGAGCAAAGATCTCTCCCTCATGGAGTTCCAGAGTGACATCTCTTACCCCGTCCCTGGTGTCGAACTCCTTCGTCAGCTTCTCCACCCGGAGAAGATTCTCTTCTTTCGCTCCTCCGGACAGTTTCCTCTTCTTTTTTACACTGTTCAGAAGCTGCTTCGTATATTCCTCTCTGGGATCATAAAAGATATCCTCCACTGTCCCGGATTCCACGATCCTTCCCTTCCGCATCACATAAACTCTCCCGCAGAGGGACGCAGTGACTCCCAGATCATGGCTTACCAGAAGGAGGGCGGTCCCTGTCTCCTTTACGATTCTCCTCAAGAGCCTCAGGATCTGTGCCTGAACGGCAGCATCCAGCGCTGTGGTAGGCTCATCTGCGATGATTACTCTGGGTTCGCAGGCGAGGGCAATGGCAATGACCACTCTCTGGAGCATTCCCCCGGAAAGTTCAAAAGGATACTGTCTCATACGCACTTTCGCGTTTCCGATCCCGGTCATATCCAGAAGTTCCAGCGCACGTTCCCTGGCTTCCCGCCGTCCACAGTGCCTCCTGGCTCTGACTGTCTCTGCGACCTGTCGTCCGATCTTTACTGACGGGTTCAGACAGCTCTGCGGGTTCTGAAATACCATGGCAATATTCACCCCCGGAACAGCAGGTTCGCCGCACACTGTGATCCGCTCCGACTGTACGGAAGCATTTTCCTTCAACAGTCCCATAACAGCCAGCATGGCCGTGCTTTTCCCGGATCCGGACTCCCCGACAAGTCCCGTGATCTCCCCTTCTTCCACATGGAGATCCAACTCTTCAAGAGCCCTGCATTCTCCCTGTTCCGTATGATATTGTACGCTCAGTTTCTGTATATCAAGTACTCTCATGGATCTTTTTATCTCCTGTTTCTCTGCTCCAGTGACGTTCCGATCAGGTTCAGCGCCAGCATCATCACACAGAGCACGAGCAGAGGAAATACCATCTGATATGGATACACCATCATCTGGCTCCTCGCTTCCTGTATGATCGTCCCCAGGCTTGCCGCCGGCGCCGCGATCCCGATTCCAAGAAAGCTTAAAAATGCCTCAGTAAAAATTGCCTGTGGGATAAGAAAAATAAAATTTACCGTGATCGGTCCCGCCGCGTTAGGAAGGAGATGCCTTGTCAGAATCCTGATGGAAGGGATCCCCTCTATCTTTGCCGCGCGGGCAAAATCCGTCCCTTTCAGGCGCAGGATCTCACCCCGGACGATCCGTGCCATGTCGATCCATCCGGCAACACAGAGCCCCAGAATGATACTGGGCGCCCCCGCTCCAAGGACCAGTGTGATCAGGATCACATAGAGCATGGAAGGAATTGCTGACACCACATCCGCGATACGCATCAGGATCAGATCCGCTTTTTTCCCCGCATACCCTGAAACTGCGCCATAAAGTACACCGATGCAGCCGTTGAGCGCCGCGCTGACCAGCCCCACCAGAAGGCTTAAACCCGCTCCGTACCACACCCGTGCGAACAGATCCCGTCCGAACTTGTCCGTCCCGAACCAGTGCGCAGGAGACGGCAGACTGTTCTGGATCGCCGCGTTCTGCTCCGAATAAGACCAGGGGGAAAGGAGCGGGACAAGAACCGCCAGAAGGATCCAGATCCCAAGGAGAATACATCCTGCTGCCGCACGGCGATCCTTTCGGAAGTATTCCCGGAGGCCTTTTCTTTTCCTTTGCTTCTGTATCGTCATCTTATTCTGCCTCCTCCTGATAGGACCTTCTCACCGCCGGATCCAGCCAGGCTCCCAGCAGGTCTGTTATCAGGTTCACTGCGATGACCACAGCTCCCATAAAAATAGTCAGTCCCATGATCAGCGTGTAATCCCTGTTTGTGATCGAATTTACAAACTCTCTCCCGATGCCCGGGATCGTAAAGATGCTCTCCACCACAAAGCTTCCCGTGAGAAGATATGCGGAAGCGGGTCCGATATAGTTGAGCACCGGTCTCCATGCATTTTTCAGGGCATGGGTAAATATGATCTGCTTCCTGCCCAGTCCCTTCGCCCGGTCAAAGAGAACATATTCCTTCTCCATCTCTGTCTCCAGCGCATTTCCTGTCAGACGCATGATCACCGCGGCCGGATAGATGGCGAGAGAACTCACCGGAAGAACATAATGGGCGGGGGATAAAAGTCCGGACGCCGGAAACCACTTCAACTGAACGCTGAATATCAGAAGAAGGAGGATTGCCGCTGCGAATCCGGGGATCCCCGCAAGGATCATTCCCACTGCGGAGATAACCTCCCGGACGCCCCGGTTCCTTGAGACAGCCCGGATGATCCCGAATGCCGTCCCTGCCAGGATCGCGGCGATCAAAGCCGGAACACCCAGAGAGGCCGTGATCCCCCAGGTCCTTCCTATGATCTCTGTCACCTTCGTTCCCGGATCTTCGTAGGAAATCCCCAGGTCACCCCTGAGAAGATTTCCAAGGTAAGTAAGAAACTGCTCGCCCAGAGGACGGTCCAGACCGTATTCCCGCTCCACAGCCTCTACAACCTGCTCAGACACGCTTCCGTTCTGAAACGGGCTCCCCGGCATGAGACGGACGAGGAAAAAGGTCACGCACACCAGCACAAAAAGCGCCAGTATCCCTGTCAGTATCCTTTTGAGTGTATAGCGCAGCATATTTTCCTCACCGTCCTTCCCGTGCCTTTATGATGATCTGCTTCTGAAAATGTCCATTCCATAAGTTTATTATAAACAGGGGAAATTGGCAAGACTCAGGTACCCTCCGGTTTCCCTGAAATATATATATCTGCCTCCTCCCGACACCGAAAAACGTGGAGTTCCCGTCCGCTGCGGTACTGTTCCAGGAGTTCATAGATACAGGGGAGCTGATCTTTCGGGAAATCCCGGATCCACTGTCTGAACTCCCCGTCAAACTCCTGTTCTACCCAGGGCAGATCCTCACGCTTCGTACCGATTCTTTCTTCCGCTCCCTGAAGGCAGACGTCCGCAGGATAGTCCAGCAGAAATATCGTGTCACATGCCTGAATCCGTATTTCAAGAGTCCTGAGATAATTTCCGTCTATGATCCACCGGTCTTCTGCCATAATCTCCTTTAACCGCGTATCAAACTCTTCCCGGGATATATTCGTCTGATCCGGCCTGTGCCAGATCAGATCCAGATAATAAAGAGGAAGCCCCGTCTTCTCTCTTAACTTCCGGGCAAAGGTGCTCTTCCCTGCCCCGGGACTGCCGATAATGATCACCTTTCGCATCGGCCTCTCCTTTCCTGAGCCCCTGTTGATCCGTTTTCTCCCAGATTTTTCCTTCGCACTGTCCGCAATGCTTATATTATAGACGATGGTCTTCTCTGTATCAAGAGAGTCTGTCTGTTGACGTAAAGTATTATTTGTATTATTATGTATAATATAAATACAACAATTCAAAAGGCAGGTGGTTTTATGCTGATCACACTGGATACCAAGAGCAGTACTCCAATCTATATTCAGCTCCGCAATCAGATCGTCACCGGGATCGGGCGCGGTGAACTGAAGGCCGGGGAAAATCTCCCCACAGTCCGACAGATGGCCTCAGACATCGGAGTTAACACCATGACTGTCAATAAGACCTATCAGCTGCTGAAGGCGGAAGGTTTTATCGAGATAGACCGGAGAAAAGGCGCCACCGTCTGTCCTGTCAGCGCATTTTCGGAAAAATACCGTGAAAAGCTGGAGGGTGAACTGGAACTTCTCTCCGCTGAAGCCAGCCTGAACGGGATGGACCGGGAGGAATTTCTCAAAACATGCAACCGGATTTTCGGACAGATGCATCCAAAACAGACCGGGGAGGTATAGATATGATGAACCTAATCATCTTTATCTTTTTCGCCCTGCTTGACGCAGGGATTGTAGGCCTGTGCGGTCTGTGCTATTCCGAAAGGGAAAATTATCGCGAGGGAATGATCCTTGGCATCCATGTTCCTCCGGAAGCAGTTGAAAATGATGAGGTCCGGGCTTTGACGGAAAGCTACCGCACCGGGTTCCGCCGTTTTCAGAGGATTAACCTTGCCGCAGGCATCCTCTGCCCTGCCTTTTGTTTTCTCAATACCGGGGCAGGTTTCCTGGTCTGGACGCTCTGGATCCTGGAATACTGTCTTTTATTTCCTCTTCGTTCTATTGTAAGTCTGAGAAAAATGTATGCGATCAAGAAGAAACATCACTGGATCCGGGACGATGACGATGAATACTGGAAAAACGGATGGTACTCCAATCCATATGACCGGCATCTTTTTGTAGAAGACAGGATGAACAGTTCCAGTTATTCTATCAACATGGCTCATCCCGCTGCAAAGTGGTGGATTGCGTTCGCTGTTTTTATCTGCATCGCCGCAGTGTCGGTATGCATTGTCCTTGCAGTCATTCTGGGAGACCTGGACGGTTCTTCCCCGGATCTTAAGGTCACAGAAGACCAGGTGACACTCTCCTATTCCTTCTACGACTGCAGTTTTTCCACGGACGAGATCCAGTCCGTAGAACTCCTCTCCAAACTTCCGAAAGATGATTATGACCGGGTAAACGGAGGAGACACAGACAATGTCCTTGTAGGATATTTTGAAGGTGAGAAAACCGGAGACGTAATGATGTTTCTCATAAAAGGCGAAACACCGCTGATCCGGATCAAACTTCCAGACCAGACGGTGTTTCTGAACAGCGATGCAGACGGACAGACGGAAAAATGGTATGAAGAAATTAACATGCTGCGAGAGAAATAATTTCCCGCAGCATGTTTTCTGTCACAGGGAATCCACCACCCCGGCAATAGTCTCCAGAAAGGCTTCTTCTCCCATCGTATTCAATTTGAAAAACATTCCCTGGCTGCCGCCTGATGTGATCGCGGAAAGAAAATATTCCCCGCCGCTGCCCGCCAGAGTCAGGGACATGCTCACCCGGTTGCCCCCGGTCCAGCTGTATCTCTCATAGATGCGCACCGCGCACCGGAAGTCTCCCTGGCAGAAATCACTCCCATCTTCATAGGAAGCAGAGGTGCTCCCGCTCATCACCGCGTCGTTGAGCTTCTCTAATATCCTGTCAAAATCTCCGTATACAATCTTTTCATATTTTGCCATCTGTGCCTTCCTCACTTTTCCATTCTTCCCCGGATATAGTTCTTACGGATACCGGCAGATTATTATTGTAGAAACATCTGTCTACAACAGGTTCCTCAGTTCCTCGATTTCTTCCTCTTTCGTCCCCCAGCTTGTAGCAAACCTCACCACCGTGTGATTCTGATCCGCCTTCTCCCAGAAGCTGAAGACCACCTTTTCCCGTAACTGCTCCATCTTCCTGTCATCCATGATCACGAACTGCTGGTTTGTCGGCGACTCCCACGCAAAGGGAAGTCTTTTGTCTCTCAGCACTTCTTTGAGTTTTTCCGCCATCTCGATAGCGTGTCTGCTGATCCTGAAATAAAGCTCATCTGTAAAAAGGGTGTCGAACTGAATCCCCAGCAGTCTTCCCTTTGCAAGAAGCGCCCCATGCTGCTTTACGGAGGTCAGAAAGTGCTTCGGAGCCTTTCCTGGAAATACCACTGCCTCCCCGCAAAGTGCTCCCACTTTTGTCCCTCCGATATAGAACGCGTCGCAGAACTCAGCAACGTCAGAGAGAGACACATCCGTCCCGCTGCTCATCAGCCCGTATCCCAGGCGGGCTCCGTCCAGATACAGCGGGATCTCATATTCCCGGCAGACCTCCGAGATCTGTTTCAGCTCCTCTTTCGTATACAGTGTCCCGAACTCAGTGGGATGGGAAATGTACACCATACCGGGGAAGACCATGTGCTCATGGTTCTCGTCCTGATAAAATCCCTGAAGATACTGCCTCAGTTCATTCCCATTGATCTTTCCGTTATCTCCCGGAACAGTGAGTACTTTGTGGCCGGTGAACTCCACCGCCCCCGCTTCATGGATGGCGATATGCCCGCTGTCGGCGGCGACAACTCCCTCATATCCCTTTGTCATGGCATCGATCACCACGGCGTTGGTCTGGGTTCCTCCTACCAGGAAATAAACCTCCGCGTTTTCACATCCGCAGGCTCTCCGTATCTTCTCCCTTGCGCGCTCGCAGTATGGATCGCTGCCATAACCAGACAGAGGCTCCATGTTGCTCTCCGCCAGACGCCGCAGTATCTCGGGATGTGCTCCCTGTATGTAGTCATTTTCAAATGATATCATGGTCGATCTTCCTGTCCTTAAAATAGTATTCTCTGTCATGTTCTCCGATTTCCCGGAGCACCCGACAGGGATTCCCCACTGCCACAACATTTGCCGGGATGTCTTTTGTCACAACGCTTCCCGCGCCGATGACTGTATTGTCCCCGATAGTCACTCCCGGAAGGATGATGGCACCGGCTCCGATCCAGCAGCACCTGCCGATATGGATAGACATGTTATACTGATACATTTTTTCTCTGAGCTCGGGCAGGATCGGATGTCCCGCTGTCGCCACCGTGACATTGGGGCCGAACATGGTGTAATCTCCCACATAGATATGGGTATCGTCTACCAGAGTCAGATTGAAGTTTGCATAGACATATTTTCCAAAATGAACATATGCCCCTCCCATATTCGCATGAAGCGGAGGCTCGATATAGCATCCCTCTCCTATCTCCGCAAACATCTCCTTTAGCATCTTTGCTCTTTTCTCCCCTTCTGTGGGGCGCGTCCTGTTGTAATCGTAAAGCCTGTCAAGACGCTTTGTCTGAATCTCCACGATCTCGTCATCATCCGGGAGATAGAGTTCTCCTGTATGAAGCTTTTCTTTCATGCTGCTCATGATCTTTTCCTCCTGATATCGGGACATTTCCCGTTTATAAATTTACGGTCCGGAAATCCGGACTACATTATCCGTTATACGGACACCGTTTCCCGATGCACTGATTATTGTCGCCGGAATGGCTGCACAGGATATCCCCCAGTTCCATCCTCACTCCCAGATGTTTTCCTGAAAAATCCACCGCCTCGGTGATCGCAGCGAAGGAATTTCTCTTGCAGCATCTCGGACCGCCAATCTCTCCTATCCGTTTCAGAGCACAGGAAGTCATAAGATTCGACAACCCCCACGCTTCCTTCGCAAGCGGGGTCGATCCTGTAACTATGGATACAAACATTCCTGTGCTTATCGCTGCCCCGCATGCTCCCCAGAATCCGCATGCTCCTCCCGGCACTTCTTTTCCCCTGGACTGCATCTCCAGAAGAGCGGAGGGAAGATCTGTCTCTCCGCCGGCATTTTTATATGCGGTGAGCAGGCTTGAACCGACCAGAATATGGTGTTCCGGGCCGTGCATATGACAAAACGGAAGTTCCATCAGCCCTTCCAGTATCTCATAGGGATTTTTCGAATCCTGTTCCAGGCAGAAACTTATCACAGTATCAATCCCTCTGGTATGACATTCATTGCAGACATAATGCCCGGTTATACACCTTGTGCGGCTCATTTCCTTTTTATGACATACCGCGCATTCCATCATTATTCCCTCTTCCAGATATTCAAGCGGTGCTTTACAGATCAGACATTCTTCTTTCATTTCCGCAATTCCTTTCTCTTTCCATATTTTTAATTCTTTCGGCAAGATTTTTGACCTTCTCTTCTATCTTTCCCGCCACAGCGATAAACTCCTGATCTGATTTCCCCGTCGGATCATCCAGTCCCCAGTCTTCTCTGTATCTGCACGGCAGACTGGGGCACTGCACATTGCATCCCATGGTGATCACGATGTCGATCTCCGGCAGCTCATCGATAAGCTTGGGATACTGATCTTTCTCCATGTCAATGCCATACAGTTCCTTCATAATGCGGACCGCATCCTGATTGATCTGCGGCTTTGTCATCGTTCCCGCCGAGTAACTTTCAAATACCCCGGCGGCATATTTTCTGCCGAGCGCTTCCGCCATCTGGCTTCGGCAGGAATTATGCACGCATATAAACGCAGCTTTCAGCATTTTTATATCCTCTCTGTATTCTGATTATGAAAAAAGTGATACACATTCTGCAGATATTCACCTATCCCAGTTCCTCTGTAAACGCGTCCATCAGGCTTCCGTATCCATAGTAATTCACTACGTATTTCAGCCCATCGATCACTTCCTCCTGGGAGTAATCATGTTCTGTGAGAAATGCCTCTGGTTTTCCGCCCAGTTTCTCGTAAAATAAAAGCGCCATCTCAAAATATGCCCGGCTTCCCGCGTCCAGTCCGTCAAGAAGGATATTCTCCGCTTCATTGATCTCCCCGTCGTCGATCATGGCGATCAGCTTCCTGTACTGCTCCATGACTTCAAGAGGCACGGATTCCTCCTCATCTCTGTCAATGTCCTTATTAAAGATCAGCTTGATGAGGGTGCGTATCCACTCATGTATGATCCGCATGATATAATCCTTCTGCTCGATCAATTCTCTTTACCTCCTGTCCGTCTGCTCTTTCCATTTGAAATTCTCCTCCTATCTTACCTCAATCCTTATGACGGTTCAACCGGAAACTTGTCAGGCACGGTTCAGATCATGGCTTAGGGAACAGGAGAATAACGAGAGCATCCGCCTCCTGGATCTTTTCCTTGAAAAGGAACTCTCCGTATGATCTCCGGAACCAGCAGGCAGATCCCTGTCAGCCCTGCCAGCAGGACCAACGTCCAGACACAGGGATACTGATACTGAAAATAAGAGAGTCTCTCTTCCATGTATCTCCGGATCAGGTGCAGTATCCCGCTTCCTGCCGTCAGCATGAGCACCGCTGTGAGCAGACAATAGCATCCGCCCTCCGCCAGGAACATCGCCCGTTTCTGTTTCCCGGTCATCCCGATGCTCTCCATCACCTCCAGCTCTCTTCTGCGGGACAGGATTCCCGTGATCATGACATTGAGATAATTCGTAAATCCGGCAATGAGAAGCACCACGCTGACGCTCCCCAGGATGAGCCGGCTTCCTCTGATCTGAGCCGCAGCCTCCGCCATCAGATCCGTCCTGCTGATACAGAAGATCCCAGCTTCGCCGGTGTCCTCATCAAATCCGTTCCCTGTCATACCGGCACGTCTTTCGTTCTCTCTGGAAATGATCTCTGTGATCTGGCTTTTGATCCGGGGCTCTTTCTCCCGCTCCACATTCAGTTCCATATAGAGCGTCTTTTTCTCTGTGGGAAGCTTCTCAAATCCTTTTTCACTGATCAGGAAATACAGGTTTGCCTCCGAACCGTGCCAGGTCTGCCGTATCTTCGGAAACCCTTCTCCCCGGTTATCCAGATAGCCGCTGAGCCGGAATATCTCTGAACTTTCTCCCTTATAGTCCTCCTCATAACCGCCCTCCTCCAGGATCGTACGGTTCCGCTCCTGTGCTTCTTCTCTTGAACACAGGGCGGTAAAATACACCGGTTCTCCCACACTTTCTTCCGCCATCTTTTCCTGTTCCTGTGAGAGCCTGTGGTCATGCAGGATCAACACCCCGGTCCCGTTTTCCAGCGAATCCATATCCACCGGAAGGCTGTTTTTCTCCACATAGCTTTTCAGCTCCCGGATTTCCTGAGCCGACAGGATCTGGATCACATCCACGTCCGAGCTTACCACCCACTCCGTATTCTCGGAATAGGAAGATCCGACGCTCCCTTTCTCCGGTGTTTCCTCTGTGATCAGGATATCGGGATCTGTCACTACAGGGCGTATCCCCTTTCTGGACAGGGTGGCCGTCATATAGGCTCCCTCCATGATATACGATCTGTCCCTCTCCACCCCGTCAAGTCCGAGGAGCTGTTCTCTCACCTCACGGGAAATAGGAGAAAATTCATCGTAATCATTGTCATACAGCAGGAAAATGTTATCTCCTTCCGTAAGCATTGGATCCTCCCCCGCGTCACGGGACTGATATTCCTTTCCGTATCCCGATTCCTGCCCAGGGTTCCCGAACTGACCGGCAATCAGAAAATCGGGTCGCTGTTCGATCACATGAACATAATCGCTGCCGTCCGTGATCACCACTGCCCCGAGAAATGCTTCCGCACCAAGGAACAGAGAAAGTACCGTGAGGATAAACCTTCCTCTGTATCGCGTCAGGTTCTGCCATGCCATGAACAGGATCTCCCCGCCGGGACTCCGGCGACTGTATTTCCTGCTTCGGGTCCTTTTCTCTCTTCCCTTTTTCTTTCTGCTCCTTCCGCTCCGCTGCTTTTTCTCCAGCCCGGTATAATGTATTGTCTCCGCGCAGGACTCCCGCGCCGCTTTTCGGATCACGCCCGAGGAGGATACAAAAAGCAGCATCACCGCGAAAAGGACAGACATTGCCAGTATCCCCGGGCGGAAGATCTGAAGTCCTTCTGATCCGCCGTACCGGTTCAGGTACTGATCCCCCAGGATCTTCGGGATGAGGAACAGCAGAGCCCCTGCGGACAGGACTGCTCCGCCGATCACTCCCGGGATCAGCACACGGAAAAGCTGTCCATAATAGATCCTGCGGATCTGTTTCTCTGTCGTTCCGATCACATTGAGAAGCCCCATCTGACGGACATCCCCCATCATGGAAATCTGCATCACGTTATGGATCAGAAAAAACATCCCGCTCAGGATCACAAGCGCCCCGAACGCCGCCATCCCGTATCCGCCGGTCATCTCGTTGACCGCCTCCCAGGCATAAGTGTCAGACACGGTGATCTTCTGGGCGGAATCCTGCATGGGGACGTCCTCATACA
>DWUT01000306.1 GCA_019120615.1 Candidatus Mediterraneibacter norfolkensis | reverse complement strand
AAAAAGCCGCAGACCGGACAGGTGCTGCGTCACAGTGCAGGCTTCACTCTACCTCATCCCCTGGACCGCCTGTAACAAAAAATGAAATGCTCGTCCATTGGAACTTGCATTTCATTTTTTAACTGGCAGAGCCAGGTGTATTCGGAACGTTCCGCTTATCGCACTGTTCACGCAGCACCCGCCCGGTCTGCTGGTTTATTCAGATAGGCACTTTTCTTTCGTGTCAGAAGTCTTACCTGTCTGAAAATCTTTATTCTCTCCGAAAAACTTCCGACAAGGGCACGTTCCCCTATTTAGATAAAAGCAGCGTGAACAGATAGGTTATAAAAGCAAAACATTGAAGTGAGAGCGTTCCGAAAAGCATTCGTTCTGGATGTTAGGTGGAAGCAGATGGAGTTCCTATGAAGGAACATCTGCCTCCGCCGTTACATCCATTCGAATCTTTGAGGTAGAGCGGAACGGTTTTGCGTTATAACCTATCTGTTCACGCGGAAATTTATCTATAAGACAAAACTTTATTTTTCGTTTTGCTTCTTGAGTGCTGCCTCCACGAATCCTTTAAACAGCGGATGCGGGCGGTTCGGTCTGGATTTCAGTTCCGGATGTGCCTGTGTCGCGATGAACCAGGGATGGGACGGGATCTCGATCATCTCCACAATCCGGTTATCAGGGGAAAGACCGCAGAGGGACATTCCGTGCTCTTCAAGAACCTCTCGGTAATCATTGTTTACCTCATAGCGATGGCGGTGACGCTCGCTGATCTCCTTTTTGCCGTAGAGACGGTAAGCGAGAGAATCTTCCTTGAGGACACAGGGATATGCGCCGAGTCTCAGCGTTCCTCCGATATCCTCCACTCCGATCTGATCCTCCATGATATGGATGACCGGGTGGGTGGTATCCGGTTTAAGCTCCATGCTGTGAGCATCGTTATAGCCGATCACATCGCGGGCAAACTCGACGATGGCAAGCTGCATTCCAAGACACAGTCCCAGGAAGGGAACGTTGTGAGTGCGGGCATATTTGATCGCAAGGATCTTTCCCTCAATTCCTCTGTGTCCAAAGCCTCCTGGTACGAGGATCCCGCTCACGTCGGAGAAGATCTCGTCCACATTATCCTCAGTGACGGTTTCAGAATCCACCCATTTGATATTTACTGTAGTGTGGCTGTAGATGCCGCCGTGCTTTAACGCCTCGACCACGCTGATATAGGCGTCGTGGAGCTGGATGTATTTTCCGACAAGAGCGACGGTAACTTCCTGGGTCGGGTGGCGGAGTTTGTCTACCATTTCCGTCCAGTCTTTCAGATCCGGCTCCGGACAGTCAAGGTGAAGACATTCGCAGACCACCTGGGCCAGGTGTTCTTTCTCCATGGCGAGAGGAGCTTCATACAGATATTCTACGTCAAGGTTCTGAAGCACATGTTCGGCAGGAAGGTTACAGAACAGGGAAATCTTGTCTTTCATTCCCTGATCCAGAGGATATTCGGAGCGGCAGACGATGATGTCGGGCTGGATCCCCATTCCCTGAAGCTCTTTGACGCTGGCCTGGGTCGGCTTTGTCTTCATCTCCTGGGAAGCACGCAGATAAGGGATCAGAGTGACGTGGATGAGGATCACGTTCTCATGTCCTTTCTCATGCTGGAACTGGCGGATTGACTCCAGGAAAGGCTGACTTTCAATATCTCCAACTGTACCGCCCACCTCAATGATCGCGATCTCTGTATCTTCAGCGGCCGGATTACGGTAGAAACGGCTTTTGATCTCGTTTGTAATATGCGGGATGACCTGAACGGTTCCTCCGCCGAAATCTCCCCGGCGTTCTTTCTGGAGAACAGACCAGTAGATCTTACCGGTCGTCACATTTGAATTTTTTGTCAGACTCTCGTCGATAAAACGTTCATAATGTCCGAGATCCAGGTCTGTCTCCGCACCGTCGTCAGTGACGAAAACTTCACCGTGCTGTACCGGGTTCATAGTGCCGGGGTCGATATTTATATAAGGATCGAACTTCTGCATGGTGACGGTATAACCGCGGGCTTTCAGAAGACGCCCCAGCGATGCGGCGGTGATGCCTTTTCCGAGACCGGACACAACGCCGCCTGTAACGAATACATATTTTACTGCCATTTCATTTCCTCCTGTATTGATGAATGTAAATGTTTCTTAAAAAAGAGTACAGTTCAGCCACAGAGTGCGGAACCGCGCCGTTGCAGTCCGTCTTTGCGCATATGGCTGAACTGTCGAAAAAAATACTTTCTAAGTATACACCTGTTTTTCTGAAAAATACAGAGTTTTTTGAAAAAATTTGTTTCAATCGCAACATCAGCCTGTCCCTTGCCTTATGGCTGACTGTTACTTTCAATCTGTAAAAGCGATCTACAGAAAAGGTTACAGTGGATGTGCCAGAGGGGATATACAGAACATATTTGCATCATTGATGATACAGATGATCGTGTTCGTAAACCGCCTCACAGGTGAGCTGTACTCCGAGTTTTTTGAAGATCTTGATATCCACGTCTGAGAGCATCACGGAGGTGTGAGCCTGACAGCCCTCCAGCTTCGGGAGCTGGGAGAGGGCAAGCCTTGCGTCTGCGCTGGCTGCGGCGCTGGCGGAAAGGGCGATCAGTACCTCGTCTGTATGGAGACGGGGATTTTTGCTTTTCAGGTAATCCACCTTCAGCTTCTGGATCGGCTCGATGGACTCAGGTGAGATGATATGGAGTTCATGGTCAAGCCCTGCCAGTTCTTTTAAGACATTCAGAAGGAGAGCGGCGGATGCGCCAAGCAGGCTGGTGGTCTTGCCGGTGATGATCCTTCCGTCGTCCAGCTTGAGAGCGGCAGCAGGGCCATCTGTCTCTTTCGCCCTGTCGAGAGCTTTCACTGCAACTTTCCGGTCAGCGACCGTGATCCCGGCCATGTTCATGAGCAGTTCAATCTTCTGTGCCTCCCTGTCCGTGGTCTCTCCTTTAAGGAGCGCGTTCAGGGCAGCGTAATAGCGGCGGATGATCTCCTGGCAGGAAGCTTCTCTGCAGGCTTCGTCATCGCAGATGCATTTTCCGGCCATGTTGACCCCCATGTCTGTGGGAGACTTGTAAGGGCTCTCACCGTAGATCTTTTCGAAGATCGTATTGAGCACGGGGAAAATCTCCACATCACGGTTATAATTCACAGTTGTCTCTCCGTATGCCTCCAGATGGAACGGATCGATCATATTTACATCGTTCAGGTCTGCTGTTGCCGCTTCATATGCAAGATTGACAGGGTGTTTCAGCGGCAGGTTCCAGATCGGGAAGGTCTCAAATTTGGCATAGCCTGCATGGATTCCCCGTTTATGCTCGTGGTAGAGCTGAGAGAGGCAGGTAGCCATCTTTCCGCTTCCGGGCCCCGGAGCAGTGACGATCACAAGTGGACGGGTAGTGCGGATGTAGTCGTTCTTTCCGTATCCTTCATCGCTGATGATAAGAGGGATATTGGACGGATAACCTGGTATATTATAATGAAGGTATACAGGGATATTCAGACTCTCCAGTCTGTTTTTGAAGAACGTTGCGCTTTCCTGACCGGAAAACTGAGTAATCACAACACTGCTTACATAAAGGCTCTGTTCCCGGTATGTCTCGATCAGGCGGAGCACGTCAGAGTCATAGGTTATACCGAGATCCCCGCGGATCTTGTTTTTCTCAATGTCCTTTGCGCTGATGGCGATCACGATTTCCGCCTGGCTGCTAAGTTCCTTCAGAAGACGCAGTTTGCTGTCCGGAGCAAATCCAGGAAGAACCCGGGATGCGTGATAATCGTCAAACAGTTTTCCCCCGAATTCAAGGTAAAGCTTGTTGTCGAACTGGCTGATCCGGCTCCGGATGTGCTCAGACTGCATTTTCAGATATTTTTCATTATCAAAACCGATTCTCATTTTCTATCCCCCGTTTTTTGACATTTTACTTATCAAGTATACTATAAAAACCTACAGATTTACAATATTTTCATAATCTTTTTATTGATTTATGGAAAGCCTGTCTTTATAATGAGAATAGTTGATTCTAGGAGGCAGAGAATGGATAATCAAAATAATAAGAACAGTGGTCCCGACAACAACCGGCAGGGCTGGGGAATCATCCTCATTACGACACTGCTGGTCACTT
>DWUT01000305.1 GCA_019120615.1 Candidatus Mediterraneibacter norfolkensis | reverse complement strand
CATGACCTGATCTATCCTGCTGAAGTTATAGTTTTCCTTTTTTTCAACACTGATCAGCATCTCTTCCGAAAACAGCCCCCAGATATGGACATTCTTTATTCCCAACTCCTGCTTCATCAGGAGAATCTGCTTCTGTACATCCGCCCGCAGAATTTCCTCTGCGCTGCCCAGATTCCAGAGCCGATTCCATATCTTTACATATTCTTCTTTATCCGAAACATCAATCCTGCACTGTATCCTGCTTTCAAAGTCACCAATCCCGACATTTTCACGGTTGTCAGAAAGATAATCTTTCAGAAGAGTGATTTCGCTGTATTCCGGTCTTGTCTCCTCGGATTTCTTCTTTACATTCTGTTTTCTGTATTCGGAAGGCGTCACAGAAAATGCCTCTTTGAAAACCCGGTTGAATGAAGCCAGATTTGAGAATCCGTTGTCAAAAGCAATCCTCGTGACAGAATGATCTGTCAGAAGAAGGTCATCGATCGTGTGAGAAAGCCTCACTGAATTCAGGTATTCCACAAATCCCGTATGCAGATTTTTCTTAATATATTTTGAGAGATATGGCACAGATAAATGAAATCTTTCTGCCAGATCTCCCAGACCGATCTGCCGGTTATAATAACTGTGGATAAAATCTACAATCTTTCTCGTCCTGTCTTCAAAATCAGTTTCTTCATTCTTTTCCTGAAAGTTCCAAACAGCATAATTCTTCAAAAGTACAGCAACAATCTCACAGAAATACTGCTGTTCCCTTACCTTCTCCTGCCAGCGCTGATAGGTATGTACAGAAAGAGTCCTTCTCAGAAGACTTCTGAGCTGCTCATAGTCATATTCCGGCGGCCGGGAGGAATCCAGATGAAACTCAACGGCCGGGGTTGCCGTGATAAGGCTTATGTAGGACGAACTGATATAGAATACCGCTGCAAAGCTGTCTTCTCCAAGGTTGAAGCTGTGCTTCTGCCTTTCATTGACCAGTTTTATTCCATTTACCGGGAGCAGACTTTTCTCATTGCCGGATATGATCTCAATTTTCCCTTTCAGGCAGAAAAAAAGTTTTGCGTCTGCGTGGGTGAGTTCCCCGATCGATGACCGCGTCAGGATCTCTATCCTTACGATCTCATTTCCATATTCCATCATTTTTTCCTCCGTTTCTCCGGATCATTATAACACGGCGAAAGGATATTCAGTTATACAATAATCATGTTTTCTCTTGTGTAAGTTCCGCCGTTAAATGATCTGTCATCACCGTCTTCATCAAAAATATCCATAAAGGGAGGCATATAGGAACAGCTTGCGGCAAATCTCACTGAAACCGTATGAGCCCCCTGCTCCAGTCCTCCCTCCTTCGGGATCTTCAGCGCCGCAGTATCTGTGATCCTCCAGAAATCGCTGCCTGCTTCTGCAAGTTCATCGACAGTATAATCTTTTCCGTTGATCTCCCATATCACACATTCCTTTGGGTATGTCACCCCGTCAACTACCACCTTGCCCGGTCTGAGCTGGCTTAACCATACACCCCTGTAATAGTCGGACCTGATGCAGATCTGAAATCCTGTGATCTTTCCATTTTCCTCTATATTGTGAAATCCTCTGTACTGAATTACGTTTGATTCTAACATTTCAATCCTCCTGCTGTTTAATATCCTAACATCCGCTTTAACATGACATGGTGTTTTCTCAACTCATGAGAGACATACCCCGGAACATCCTTCTTCTCCCCTTCATACTCACTGAGAAGGTATCCTTCCCATCCCCGCTCCTTCAGAATCTGTATGATTTCTCCGTAGGGAATTGTCAGCTCGTTAAACTCGTCGTCCATTTTATTGAATTTGGCATGAATACACTTCACATAGGGAAGAAGTGGAATGATCTCCTCCGGCTGGGAGTGTTTGCAGTCAGGATTGTATACAACAACACCCGGAACATCGAAGCGGTTCTGAAATACACTTAAATCAATGTTTAGTCCAAAGTTTTTTGTTCCTGTCTCTTCAATAAAATCCACATAATCAGAAACAAATTTGTCTGCAAGAACTGTAGTAAGGTGGATTTCCGGACACATCACCACATCATACTCCTCCGCCTCTGGCAGCACGCTTTTAATGATCTCCCGCCAGTTCTCCACCGGCGCCAGTTCCCCGTTGATCACGCCGAGTTTCGTCCTGAGGATATGAAAACCGAGTTTGTTTGCGATCTTAAAGTCATTGATCAGTTTCTCTCTCGCCTCAGCCATGCTGATACTGCGGTTCTTATAAAGCCTTGTGTCAACCCAGTGTCCATACTCCGCAGGCTCAACATTGTATTTCTGGCAGAGCCTGCTCCACTCAGCAAGATATTCCTCACTGAGTTCCGGATAACTGTCGATATGAGAATTCGCCAGGATCTCAATCCCGGTCGCTCCCATATCATACATATCCTTGAAACAGTCTTCCAGGTTCATTGTTCTCCCATACTCTCCGGAATAGCTGTATATTGCCACTCCCCGTTTTATTTTCTTCTCCATTTTGCCCTCCTATGTTTTCTGTTTTCTGATTATTATTTTAGAAAATTGAGGAATATATTTCTCCCTGCCTTTTTAACATGATTTCTGTCAATAATTAATTTGATGAATAAATACATGGTTCAAGGATAAAAATGTAATGCGTTTTTTTAATCTCTTATATCAAAGAAGGCTGCCTTCCGGCAGCCTTCTTAGGTTTAATGTTTCTATCGTACACACCTTATTTCTGATCATAAAACCTGAGCATCTCATCAAACCATCCCGCCGCGGATGTTCCCGCAGCCAGACCGCACCCGTGTCCTCCTGTGGGATAGATCTTCACAGCATATGGGATTTTCTGGCGTTCCAATGCTTCTCCCATCCGTTTTGTATTGCTCACCGGAACCAGCATGTCATCCTCGCAGGTCCATACAAAGGTTTTTGGGAAATCTTTTGATATATGCTGCTCTACAGACAGTTTTTCTCTTAGCTGCTCATTTCCTCCCGTAAGTGCCTGAAAGCTACCTTCATGTGCTTCCTTCACAAAACTGATAACAGGATAATTCAGGCAGAGTCCGTCAGGTCGGATTGATATTCCCCTGTATATCTCAGCCAGTTTTGGAACTGAACTTTCAAGATCATTCAGCAGTGCTTTCTCGAGTTCAGCATGCAGAGCAGTCGTTGAGGCACAAAGGTGTCCTCCCGCGGAGGAGCCCATCAGCATCAAACGGTTCGGATCAATATGATAACGCTCTGCATTTGCACGCACATACTTTATGGCAAGAGCCAGATCCTTCTGCGGGTCAGGATACCGGTTTGGGCTGACTCTGTACCGGAGGATAAACGGGAAATATCCGGACGCTTCAAAACGCTCTGCCATAGATATTCCCTCTCCTATAAATGCCAAAGTCTCATACCCTCCTCCGGGACAGATAATAACGGCAGGCTTTTTCTCTTCCGTATTCGAAAGTTCCTGATGCAGGGTCAGGAGGAAAACGGATTTCTTCCCGTTTTCTGTCGGATCCGGAACAAATTCTTTTTGCTCCTCTTCCCATAACGGAATGACTCCATATCTTTCCCTCGAGACCATATCTTCCGCAAAATTCGCTGTTCTGGCAACATCTTCTGCCGGATAGGGAAGCCCCCAGGGCATGATGAACTGTTCCTTTATTTCCGCAAGTGAACTGTTCCTTAGTTTTTCCGGTACAAGATCAATGAACTCCACAGGCATCCCCAGATTAAAATAAGCTTTCTTCCACTCATCTGACAGACTGCCAATAATTTCATTTAGTGTGTTATCTGTTGTAAATGGCATAACTCAATACCTCCCTGTTTTTTCACTTACTGAAATACAGTATAAAAGATTCATGCATCAGCATACAATCTTTGTACACTGGTGCTCTGCATTATTTACCCCAGCACCAGTTTCACACCGCCGAACATCCCGGCATTATTTCCAAGCTCCGCCAGTTTAAACTCCGTTTCCCGCTCAGCATGGAACGCATATTCAACATAATATTTCTTTATGGCATCGATCAGGATATTCCCCGCTTTCG
>DWUT01000304.1 GCA_019120615.1 Candidatus Mediterraneibacter norfolkensis | reverse complement strand
CATCAGCTGAATGAAGTCTGCGACCTGGCTGACGATATCATCATACTGTCCGAAGGATGTATAAAAGTTTCAGACACCTACAGAAATCTGGAAAACTCAGGAGTTTCCTTCATCGATCTGTTAAGGTAGACCGGCTGTCATCCGGAAATCCGTGGCCTCCTTTTTTGTAAATAATCAAAGAATAAAAAGAAAGAAGGATATATAATATGCAATTCACAAATGTCATAAAATCGGAACTATATAAAAACTTCTGCCGGAAAAGCACCTGCATCCTGCTTATCCCGTTTCTCCTGTCTTTTCTCACCACTCTCGGATTCCGCACCGGAGCAGTAAGCCTAAGTATGACCGGAAACAGCAGCGAAACACTTTCCTGCATGGACTATCTGTTCATGAACTGGATGGTTCTCTCCTCCTCAGGCATCATCGGACTGCTGTTCCTGCTCTTCGCCGTCTTTCAGTTTTCCGGTGAGATCGAACGCGGTCAGATCAAATTTTTTCTACTCCGCAGCCACAGCCGCACCGGGGTGCTGTTCGGAAAATATTTCTCTACGGTTATCGTCTCCGCACTATCTGCTGCCTTTGCCTTTGCAGGCACCGTTTTCTTCTATTATATAATGATCGGCAGTTCCTCTCAGGGAAACGGATCATTCCCTGCCTCGACAGGCGGGCTGACAACCGGCGACGTCCTGGGATACATCGGGTTGAGTCTTATCCCCTTCTTCCTGTGGATTGCCGTATCCTTCCTGCTCGGTCTGTACTTCGGACCGTTTGTAACCTTTGTACTCTCAGCGGTTTTCCTCTACGGTGGAAACTATATTTCCGCTCAGGATATGACAGTCTCCAGACTCTTCCCCTCCTACTGGGGAAATCAGCTGCTTCTCGGAAGTCCGTCGTCAGATCATCTGCTCCCGGCGCTGGGCAGCGTGCTCCTGACATTGGTTCTTACAGTCATTATTTTGATTTTCACCTCATGGAGGTTCAATAAAACAGATATCCGATAAGTTGTCGCTCAATTCTGGAAATACTGACAGAAAGTGCCGTGTACCTTGTCAAAGGTACACGGCACCGTTCACAGAATTTTCACAATTCGCACTACGAAAAGAATTTCTCCATTACCTCCTTGGCCGGCATCTCCTGTCCGGTGAACAGTTCAAATGCCGCCGCTCCCTGCCAGAGCAGCATGCCGATCCCGGGCACTGCCGCGCGGCAGCCTTTCTCTTTCGCCTTACGGATGAGAAGGGTCTCACGGGGATTGTATACTACATCAGCTACCGCAAGTTCCGGGCGGAGGAGTTCCTCCGGAACAGGCATAACGTCCTCCATGGGGCTCATGCCGGCACGGGTGGCGTTCACAAGGATATCGCACCTGTCCACTGCCGTTTTCAGAGCGTCCATATCGTCGAGATCATTTATGGACACGCTCTTAATGCCGGGAACCGCTTTTTTGATCTTCTCCACGGTCTTCTCTCCGTTGGCGTAGAACTCATCTTTCCGGTTAAAGATCGCAATCTCATCCACGCCGTCCAGAGCTGTCTGCACCGCGATAGCAGTCGCCGCTCCGCCTGTACCGAGGAGCACGATTTTCTGCCCTTTCACCTCAACGCCATGCTCTTTCAGATTGCGGACAAACCCGATTCCGTCCGTCATATGTCCTGTCATGGTGCCGTCTTCCTCCACCACGACTGTATTGCAGGCGCCCACCATCTCCGCTGCCGGGGAGAGCCGGTCCACAAGCCGCGCTGTCTCTGTCTTATCCGGCATGGTGATATTGAAACCGCCAACATTGAGCGTGCGGAACGCCTCAATAGCGTCTTTTGTCTTTTCGACAGAAATATCAAATGCGAGGTAAGCGCAGTCCAGTCCCAGTTTCGCAAAACTGTAATTGTACATCGCCGGCGAGCCGGAATGTCCTACCGGGGATCCGATCAAAGCATATAATCTGGTATGTCCGTTAATTCTCTGTTCCATTGGTTGATAACTCCTTCCGAAAGTAAAATGCAGGTACAGTATAACATGGTTTTTTTCTCACTGCAATACTTTAATGTGTGAAAATTCAACTGTTTTAACGCGTGAAAGTATCGATAATTGACATCCAGGGTAATATGCGCAGCGAGACTCCGGTCTCTGGACAATAACATCCGGATAAACTACAATATTTTCGCAAATATATAATAAACGGAGATTCTGAAAAATGAAAGAACATATTTTGATTGCTGACGATGAAAAGGAAATTCTGAGCCTCCTGAGGCTTTATCTTGAAAATGCCGGATATCAGGTTTCAGAGGCATCAGACGGGGAAACTGCATATACTCTGATCCAAACCGGCGGCATCGATCTCGCCATTCTGGATGTCATGATGCCGAAACTGGACGGATATGCTCTGATCCGCCGTATCCGTGAACACAGTGACCTTCCCATCATCGTCCTGTCCGCCAGAAGTGAGACGACTGACAAGATCATGGGACTGGGACTGGGCGCTGACGATTACATTGCCAAACCTTTTGACGGTCTGGAGGTCATCGCGCGGGTTGAGGCATGCCTGCGCCGTCTCTCACGCACAAAAGTATCGCCTTCCCCCGCCCCTTCTCTTCTGACCGTCCGTGATCTGACTCTGGACACCAGCGCCTGCGTCCTGATAAAGGATGGCACTTCCATCGAGCTTACTTCTATTGAATACCGGATCCTGAAACTTTTCATGGAATCTCCGGGCAGAGTTTTTACCAAGAAACAGATCTATGAAGCCGCCTGGGGAGATGACTATGTCGTTGACGATAACAATATCATGGTCTATATCAGTAAGATCCGCGAAAAACTGGGGGAACGCAGCGGCGCTTCCTATATCCGGACCATACGAGGGCTGGGCTACAAGCTGCTTCCCTGAACATACTGCTCCGTTTTCCCGGGGTTTTCAGACAAAAAATATTTCATCAGACACAGAAGGATACCATTATGAACAGATTTATTTCCCAAAAGAAAACATTAAGCCGTTATATCATTAAAAAATATCTTTCTTTTCTCATTGTCATCCTGCTCCTCTTT